>DASTZZ010000079.1 GCA_035764005.1 Terriglobales bacterium | reverse complement strand
CGAGTTGCTCTCCAGCATGGCTCGCCTCCGCTTCCTCAGCCACGCTTATGCTGCAACCTACAACCTTCGTTCGTCGAGCAAATCTCAGCGAACGGCAACCAGGGAATTTCCTCGCTGTCTCATTCGAGGGGGTCACACCATCTGTCCGTAACTGACGTTCGTGGAGGCTCTCGCAATGCAGCGCTGATGAACGATATACGCGTAGGATTAGACCTTTATGAAAGCCGACCACCTGAAGAATGCCTCAGTCGAAACCAGACTCATCCACGGCGATCGCGAGCTGAACGCAACCTCCGCGGTAGCGCCTCCGATCTTTCAGACCGCAACCTTTCGCGGCGATTCGGCGCGGGACTTTGCCGACCGCGCCAGCCGACCGCGGCATCCGGAGTTCTACACGCGCTATGGAAATCCCACGCTGAGCCAGGTAGAGAGCGTGCTCGCGTCCTTAGAAGGCGCCGAATCGGCGCTGGTGACCGGTTCAGGAATGGCCGCCGTGAGTGCAACCGTCCTGGCGCTTGTGAGCAAGGGTGATCACGTGGTTGCACAAAAGAACCATTACGGCGGCACGCTCAACCTGCTCAACAGCTTCCTGCCGCGATTCGGAGTCGAGGTGACTCAGGTCGATCAGGTGGACACTGCAGCGTTCGAAAAAGCAGTGCGGCCGAATACCAAACTCATACTCATTGAGACTCCGAGCAATCCGCTCATGACTCTGACCGACATTACGGCAGTTACCAGGCTCGCACGCTCGCGCGGAATCACCTCGCTGATAGACAACACGTTCGCAACACCCATTAACCAACGACCTCTGGACCTCGGTATCGACCTGAGTTTTCACAGTGCAACCAAGTACTTCGGCGGCCACTCTGATCTGATCGCCGGAGCTGTAATGGGCAGCTCTGAATCGATCACGAAAATCTGGAACGCACATGTGATCCTCGGCGCCACCCTAGGTCCATTCGACGCCTGGCTCATGCTGCGCGGCCTGCGTACTCTCTCACTCCGCGTGCGGCAGCACAACGAGAACGCGATGGCTCTGGCCGAGTTCCTGAAGGGACATAAGGCGGTCAAAGTCGTGCACTATCCTGGGCTGAAGAGTCATCCGCAGCACGAGCTTGCGCGAAAGCAGATGTCGGGCTTCGGCGGAATGCTTACTTTCGAGGTGAACGGCGGATACGAAGCCGCCGACCGCTTCCTCAGCCGCATTTGCCTAGCCTCACGCGCGGCCAGCCTGGGAGGAATCGAGACCTTGGCCGTCCATCCAGCCTCGAACTTCCTGCATTACATGACCCTGGAGCAAGCGGCAAAGATCGGCATAGCTCCGGGACTGTTACGCATTTCGGTCGGACTTGAGGGAAAAGAAGACCTCATTGCCGACTTCGACCAGGCGCTGGGCTGAAGCGGGCACGAGATCCTTGTGTTACGCTGACCACCTTTCGGTTTGAACACGGAGGACACGGAGGGTGGAGCAAGGCACAAAACCAGCGTGGTCGTTGATCGAGCTCAGTCATCAGGTTATTAAGGCCGCTCTTAAGGTGCATTCGGCGCTTGGCCCCGGCCTACTGGAGAGCGCATATGAAGCGTGCCTTGCTTACGAACTGCGCAAGGCCGGATTTCAAGTGAACACGCAGGTTCTTCTTCCGGTTATTTACGATACGGTTAAGCTCGATCTGGGATATCGGATGGATCTCGTCGTGGAGGACCAGATCGTTATTGAAATCAAGTCAATCGACCAAGTTGCTCCTGTGCACAAAGCGCAACTGCTCTCGTATCTCCGGTTGAGCAAGAAAAAAGTAGGAATTCTGATGAACTTCAACGTTACTCATCTTCGAGAAGGTATTCACCGTGTCGTGAATGGCCCTAACCTGAAACTTCCTTCGTGACCTCCGTGTCCTCCGTGTTCAACCTGCCGAAGCGGCTATTGGTCATGAAGGCTGCATCTAAGTTGTTGCATGCGCACGACCGATCAGAGCACTGCTGCCGAATCGCTGAGTCTCACGGAAGTACTGGAACAGATTGTTAACGAAACCGGCAATCGTCCTCTTTCTACTTACCGCATTCAGTTCCATAACGGATTTGGGCTCCAGCAGGCGCGGGAGCTTGCCGATTATCTTCACGATCTCGGCGTCTCGCATCTGTACGCCTCGCCGTTGCTCGAAGCGCGGCCGGGTAGCGTGCACGGTTACGACATCATCAACCACGATCGTCTGAATCCCGAAATTGGAAATGAGGAAGACCTGCGCGCGCTGGTCAGCGACCTGAATGCGCGCGGCATGTCGATCGTGCTCGACATTGTTCCTAATCACATGGGCGTGAGCACCGCGACGCCGTGGTGGCGCGACGTGCTGCAGCACGGACGAGCCTCCGAGTACAGCGAGTTTTTCGACATCGACTGGAATCCGCTGAAGCCCGAGCTGCATAACAAGCTGCTGCTTCCCGTTTTGGGCGACCAATATGGAGAAGAACTCGAGGGCGGAAAGCTGCAGATTCGGGAGAAAGATGGAGAGCTCGTGGTCCGGTACTACGATCACGACTTCCCTCTCGATCCGCAGACGCTTCCACTCATCTTCGAAGCGCTTGGTCCTCTGCCAGAATCGGATTCGACCGGCGATCTGGCTCGATTCCGCGGGCTGCTAGAACGTCTGCGCTCGTTGCCGCAACACAGCAGTACGGATCCCGCACAGGCGCAGGAGCGCAGCCGGATTTGGAACCAGATTCGTCCGGAATGGCAGAAGCTGCTGCAGAGTTCGGCTGCAGTGCAGCAGCTCCTGGGACGCGCGCTCGAGCATATCAACGGACACGCCGACGAGCCGCACAGCTTCGATCTTCTGCATTTGCTGCTGGAACTTCAGGTATACCGGCTGGCGCACTGGAGAGTTTCAGGCGAAGAGATCAACTACCGTCGCTTCTTCGACATCAACGACCTGGTCGGCCTGCGCATGGAGAATCCGCGCGTCTTTGCCGCCACGCATCGCATGCTCCGCCGCCTGATTGCCGAGCGAATGATTACCGGCGTGCGCATCGACCACTGTGACGGCATGCTCAATCCGCGGCAATATCTCATTCGCCTGCAGTTGCTATACGCGGCTGCGTGCGTAAATGGCGCGGAACCGGCTGTACCGCTCGCCGAGAACGGCATATCGCTTGAAATCCAGCAGGTCTTCTCCCAGAACGACTGGATGTACCGCAAGCATCCTTTATATGTGGTCGTCGAAAAGATCCTCGAAATGGGCGAAGAGCTGCCGGATGAGTGGCCGGTCGACGGCACCAGTGGCTACGACTTCACCAATCAGCTAAACGGGCTCTTTATTGACCAGAGCAACGAACATGCTTTCGACCGAATTTATCTGCGCTTCGCCGGGCAAGTCACGGATGTCGACACGCTCATTTATCAGAGTAAAAAGCTCATCATGCACAATGCGCTCTCGAGCGAAGTAAACGTGCTCACGCATCTGCTCGGCGAAATTTCCTCGAGCGATCGGCGCGCACGCGACTTCACGCTGAAGACTTTGCGCGACAGCATCCGCGAGACCATCGCCTGCTTCCCCGTTTACCGCACTTACATCGACGAGCGTGGCGAGTACACATCCCGCGATAAGGAATACATCGAGTTTGCAATTCGGAAAGCCAAGCGGCTGAATCCCGGAATGTCGGACCGCGTCTTCGATTTTCTGCGCGACACCCTGGAGCTCAAAGGCGGGCGACTGGACGAGATGATGTACCGCCGCAGACTGTACTTCGCTCTCAAATTCCAACAGCTGAGTGGACCGGTAATGGCGAAGGGTCTCGAGGACACAGTTTGTTACGTCTACAACCGCTTTGTTTCGGTGAACGAAGTCGGCAGTTCGCCCAAACACTTCGGCGTAAGTCCGGCCGAATTCCATGCCACGAATGTGAAGCGTGCCGAGCGATGGCCATCGTCGATGCTGGCGACCTCCACCCATGACACGAAACGCAGCGAAGATGTTCACGCTCGGTTGAACGTCCTTTCCGAAATGCCCAAGCTGTGGTCTGCCTTCGTAATGCGCGCGCGACGATTGAACCGGAACAAAAAAGTCACAATCTCTGACGGACGCGTGGTTCCCGACGCGAACGAAGAGTATCTCCTTTATCAGACGCTGGTCGGCATTTGGCCCTGGACGGAAGCAGCAGGCGATCGCGAGCAATTGATTAGCCGTGTGCAGGAATACATGACTAAGGCGGTACACGAAGCCAAAGTCAATCTCAGCTGGGTCAACCAGAACCAGGAATATGTAGATGCGCTTTGCAAGTTTATCGCGGCGATCCTCAATGACTATGGCCGCGCGAATAGCTTTTCCAGCCTGCTTGAGGACTTTCTAAAACCGGTTTCCTATTTTGGGATGATCAATTCAGTCGCGCAGGCGACGCTGAAAATGACGTGCCCGGGCAATCCCGACATGTATCAGGGAACTGAACTGTGGGACTTCAGCCTCGTCGATCCTGATAACCGCCGGCCTGTGAATTTTGATCTACGCAAGAAAATGCTTTCGGAGCTGCGCAGGCAGCCCGAGCCCGCGATTCTAGTTCGCCAATTTTTGGAAAATTATCAGGATGGGCGCATCAAGATGTGGATTACCATGCGTACGCTCGAGCTTCGCCGTGAGTATCCTGGCTTGTTCCAAAAAGGGACTTACGTACCGCTGGAAAGTTCGGATAAGAATCTGTATCTCTGCGCATTTGCGCGTATTCACGAAGAAAGTGGACGAACGGAAGCAGCCATCGTTGTCGTCCCGCGGCTCGCGTACACGTTGATGGCAGGAAAAGCCGAGCCACCAATCGGCGACGTGTGGGGCGACGCAACCATCACCTTGCCGGAAGGCGTTCCCAGCGAGTTGCGGAACGTGCTGACCGATAAGAAAGTAACGGCAACAGATCGCAAAATGCTCTGCCGCGAAATATTCGAGAGTTTGCCAGTTGCAGTTCTAGTTACGATCTAGGCTATCGGAACCCCATCGGATTTTGCCGAAGCTCTCAAAGGCTGTAATCCTGAAACGCTTCTTCTTCGCGAAGGAATCTCTCCGTAATGTTCCCGGGATTTCAATGCAGGCGAAGGGCTCCTACCGATAGCTTTAGGGTTCCGGGTAGAGGAGCCTCGTCAGCAGCAACTTAGTCCGACAAATCGCGGGAGATCCTTCACGCGAAAGATGCGCTTCAGGATGACAACTTTAGAGTATTGCGACCGCTACTGAGCGCATTGCACGTCTACTCCATTCCTCTACGCTCGCGCGGTGCATGATGCGGCAATGCCTGCGGCATTTCTGATACGTTCCATGCCCATGCTGCAAGGAATGCCGCCCCTTCATTGATCTCGTCCGGAATCACTTTGTCAAAGGTGTCGGTCTGGCTGTGATGCGCCTGACGATAGTGCGCAGGCTTTTGCACGCAGAAGTACCCAGGAACCCCTTTATCAATGAACTCAACGTGATCGGAGGAGCCGAAGTAGCGCGTGCTCAGGAATTCCAGATCGAAGACCTCTTGCAGCGGCCGATAGATCTCTTCCATCAGCGATGCCGTTTCGTACTCATCTTCCAAAGCAATGCTGAACACTTTACCGGTACCGGTGTCATGAATCAGCACCGCATCCATTTTGGGAATTTCGGCTTCGTGATTCTTTACGAACAATTCCGCGCCGACGCCGCCCTGCTCTTCCCCAGTGAACAGAATGAAGGTGATCGTGCGCTTCGGCTTCCATCCCAGTGCGTGCAATGCACGTGCCGCTTCCAGCACAGCCATTGATCCTGTACCGTTGTCGAGCGCTCCCTGGCCGAGATCCCAGGAATCGAGATGGCCGCCGACGATCACCCGCTCGTCCGGATGCTCGCTGCCTTTGATCTCGGCGACCGTTATCGAAACCTTGGCAGGGGCAGGGCTGAACGTGCCGGTCAGGTTCACCTTCATCGAAACCGATCCGGCCTGAAGCAAGCGATAGACGAGGCTGTAATCCTCATGCGTGAGGAACGCGATGGGGAGTTGCGATGGCTGATAGCGGCTGAAGCTTCCCATATTGAACAGCGAATCGGTTTTGCCGCTGTCCATGAGCAGAACCGCCGCGCCCTCGTTGGCGGCGGTCTGCATCATTTGCATGCGTTCGCGAAAGCGTCCGCGCGCGCCCGGCTGCGGAATGCCGTGGCTTGGAGGAATCACCGCATCATACGCATTGTTGGGCACTTCCGATGCGGGCGGAAGCTCCGTCGGCTTGCGCGTAATCAGGATCGCTCCCTTGAGCTTGCCTTTATATTTATCGAGCTCTTTTGGGTCATCGAGGTTCAGGAAAATGACGCTTCCCGAAACGGGACCTGCGGTTGCCTTGCTCCAGCCCAGAGAGCGAATCTCGACCGCCTTTTGAATCGGCGTAGTGATTTCGGCCGTGTCCTGTCCCCGCGTCCACGAGTGCGGGATTTCGGTGGTCTCAAGATGAGCGTCCACTCCGTAGTCTTTGAAGCGCTGCAAAGTCCACTCGCTGGCGCGGGTCATTTGCGGCGATCCCGTGAGCCGCGCTCCAATCTCGGTGGTCAGGTATTCGAGGTTCTTCATCAGCTCGGAGTGAGCCTTCACCTCATCGGCGATCTTCTGATCGGCCTGTTCCATGGCCGAGCGGTAGTTGCGCTTGTCGTCATCGCTCCGAGTTTGTGATTGCGAAGTATCGCTCTGAGCGCGAGAGTTGCGAACCAGAGAGATTGGAACAATTGTGAAAATTAGAAAAAAAGAGAACAGTCCAATGCGCGAACGGAAAGAGTTCATTCTTGCTCCCGAGGCTGGGATGATCTTTTGTCCAATGAGGACTGACTAGGGTAGCAGAGATGCTGGCGGCGAAGGCATGCACACGACAGATCCAGCCTCGGACGCTACGCTACAGTGAACACTCATGTCGAAGATTCTCGTCACCGGCGCGGCAGGGTTCATTGGCCGAGCCTTGTGTCACCTTTTGCGCAAAATCGGAATGGATTGCGTGGCAATTGATAGACAGGAGTCTGCTCCGATATCGCATGAAGAAGGTGAACTCGCGCGACACGCCGTTCTCGCCTGTGACCTGACCGATTCTGTATCACTCGACGCGCTCTTCGCCTCGCATGATTTCGACACGATCATTCACCTCGCTGCAATACTCCCCGGCGCAGCTTCAAGAGATCCCATCCGCGCGACGGAGGTGAATGTCGACGGGAGCATGGCACTGCTTCAATGTGCAACTGCTCACGGCGTGGGACGATTTATTTTTGGAAGTTCCACGAGTGTCTATGGGAGCTCCGGAACTAACGCTCCCATTTCGGAACACACTCCGGCAGCCCCCATTGATGTTTATGGCGCCGCGAAGCGAGCGGTCGAAATTACAGGTGAGACCCTGCAGAAGAATGACAGCATTGAATTCGTCGCTCTGCGGATCGCCACCGTCATTGGTCCGGGGGCGCGCAATACTTCTTCTCCCTGGCGCTCGGAGATTTTTGAACAACTCGGCAGGAGGCATTGCATTTCCCTGCCCTACGCGGCTGATGACCCACTTACAGTCGTCCACGTTAACGACGTCGCGCGGATGCTAGTCACACTAGCTCAGGCCGAATCCGTTCAGCATATCGTCTACAACAGTCCGGCGGAGCTGCTCACGGCTGCTCAATTGAAACAAGCGGTCGAATCTGCAGCGCCTGAGACTCACGTCGAACTCTCCGGCAGAACTCGTTCACTCGCGCCTCTCGCCGATGGCTCCAGGTTCACGCGTGAGTTTGGTTTCGAGATCGCGCCCGTGCAGCAGAGTCTGCGCGCTGCGCTTCTACGAAGCGCCAAACAGATATAATGTTCGGTTGCCTTTACGCCAAGATTCCTACTAGTGGAAGGACCACATGCCGACTGACGTGATCATGCCTCAGATGGGCGAATCCATCTTCGAAGGCACTCTTACCAAATGGCTCAAAAAACCGGGTGACAAAGTTCAGCGCGACGAGCCGCTCTTCGAGATCTCGACCGACAAAGTGGACGCCGAAATCCCTGCTCCCGCCAGCGGGGTGCTCAAGGAAGTAAAGATCAAAGAGGGTACGACGGTGCAGGTGAATACCGTTGTGGGAATCATCGACGGCGATGGCGCAGGCGCGTCGGCAGCGGCTCCGGCCAAGCCTGCCGCTCCCGAACCCGCAAAGGCTGCTCCCGCTCCCAGTGCCGCGAGTACGAATGGACCATCGCGTCCGGCGCCCGCAGCTCCGGCTTCTCAAGCAAAAGATGAGACAGAGACCGAAACGGCCCCCGCTGGCTATGGACAGCAACCTTCCAAGGTAACGGAGATCAGCGAGGGCGAAGGCGAGCGCGTGCGCTCCAGCCCGCTGGTCCGCAAGATCGCGAAGGAGAATAACATCGATCTCGGCCAGGTTCCCGGAACGGGAATGGGCGGACGCATTACCAAAGAAGACATTCTCGGGTTTATTCAGAAATATCCCGCGGGTGCTCCGGCGCCCGCAGCCCAGACTCCGCGTCCGACCGCCCCCTCCGTGGTTCCTTCCCAGGTGGCCGCAGCTCCGGCTCCGGCGCTACCTCCTCCGACTCCGGGCGACCTCGTGCCCATGACGAAGATGCGCTCCATCATCGCCCAGCGCATGGCGGAATCGAAGCACACCAGTGCGCACGTCCACACGGTGTTCAAAGTGGACATGACGCGCATCGTCAAGCTC
>DASTZZ010000078.1 GCA_035764005.1 Terriglobales bacterium | reverse complement strand
GAGCGCACAAGCGCAAGACAACTCTGCCTTCCCCAGCATCAGCCATTCTGATTAACCAGCAGTGATGGACTAGCTGATACGACTACTGACTCTAATGCTGATCGCCGGTTTTCCACAGCGATCCACAGAAATAATTGTTTTCAAATTCGGTACCTCTTGATATTGTCCAGTCACCAAAGTAACCAATTACTGGATTACGATGGTAATGACGTTACTCGCCATTACTTAGGGGGATCCCATGAAGAAGTCGCTCCGTCTGCTGTTCGCTACCATCGTTATGGCCGCTGCTGTGGCCTCTGCCGCAACCTCCAGCACCAAGCACCAGTTGAGCAGCGGCTGTGAGCCTGTGCCGATCTGCCCTCCCGGCACTTGCGCCATCAACTAGTAACCGACCAGTCACGGTTACTTTTGGTCAATATTTTGGCTTGATGTGGGGCGGGTTAGAGGCTATTCTCCTCCCGAATAGGTACTTCTATGCCCGCCTTAAGCCTGCAATCTGCGCTGATCTGGATAACCGGCCCGATCCTGCAGCTACTCTGTGTCTATTTGCTGTATCGCCGTAAACTACTGCAACAATTCAAGTTTTTTGCTTCCTTCCTCGTCTTCATGACGGCTAAGGCCGTTATTCTCTTTTTTTGCTATCACTACTCGGACCCGCACGGATGGACCTACTACGGCGCTTACTGGAGCATGGCCGCGATGTCGGACATGTTCAAAATCGCGGTGCTGTACGAGATATTCTGCGCCGCGTTTAAGCCATTTGTCGGTCTACAAGACTTGGCAAAAGTGGTTTTCAAATGGGCAGCGGCTTCGATTTTGTTTGTTGGATTCCTGGTCTTCTTCACTATGCCCAGCCCCCAGCAGCAGATGAAGCTTAGCTGGCTGATTGTGGGAGTGAATGATTTCGAACGTATTGTTCGCGTGATGGAATGTGCCCTACTCATATTCCTCTTCATCGGTTCTCAACACCTTGGGGTGGCCAAGAGAAATCGAGTCTTTGGTTTTGCGTTGGGCTTTGGAGTGGATGCATTCTTCCAACTGATTGTCTACAGTGCGATCGCAAATGCACACCTCAGCAAGATGCCCACCTTGGCGCAACTGCTGCCGATGGTTTATTACGCTTCACTGCTCCTGTGGGTGGTGTACCTCGCACAACCGGAGCCAGCGCGTGAATCTACGCACATTCCGTTGGATTCTCCGCTGCTGCGCTGGAACGAGGTTGCGCTTGCCCTTGGCCACAACACCAAGATTGCCATCAATGGTGTTCCTGAGCCGTTTATGCCTACGGTTGAGCGCATGGTCGAGCAGGTCATGCAGAAGGAAATGCTGGTTGATCAGCGGCAGCCACGTGTTGTGTAAAATTCGGTTTTCGAAAAAGCCGTCCCGATTCGGGACGGCTTTTGGTTTATATCTGCTTACGACGAGCTTGTAACCACCATCACGCTGAGAACCGCGCTCGCTCCGACCAGCACGAATGCGGTGGCTGCCACAAGGCGATGAAATCGGCCGGCAAAGAAGCGAGGTTCCAGTAGATCGGCGTAGATCCCGCCTACAAACACCAGCGCGAAAGGCACAGCGCGCAAGGCCGATGCCGAGCTGAACTGCCCTGGCCACCATGGCACAACGATGGCAACGAGGAGAGCAGCAAGATTTCCAAAATAACGGCTCCTGGACCAAAGACAGAGCACAAAGACAGCCGAAAGGAAGGCTAGAACCTCCAGCAGTCCTCCAGGCAGGCTAAGGAATTGCCGCATTCGTCGCGATGTGAGCGCCAGATATTCCGAATTTGGGAGAAGAGCTGCTGCGGAAACATCGCGGAAATTAAAGCCGAAGCAGGCCAGGAGTATCAGAACTCCAATTGCGCAGCTAACGAGCAGTATTCCCAACGTGTGGAGACGGCGTCCAGGCGCCAAGTAAAACATGAAGATCCCACCGATCGCCAGGCCCGCAATCGCCGCGCTGACACTCGCTGCAGCGGTGAGTCCGATCGCAACACCGAGAAGAATGATGCGCGGGCGCCATTTTTCTGCGGGAGCGTACAGGGTGTGAGCCACTCCGATCGCGGTGAATACAAGGCCGAAGAGGCCCCAGGACGCAAGAATCGCTGAGTCTACCGTGGCGCTCGCGAGCAATATTGGGGGACTGAAGCAATAAAGCGCCAGCGCGATGTATCCGCCGGAGTCGCCAAAGAGCCGCCGCGCAACCCACCATAAGGCTCCCCCAAGCCATAGCCCAAAGAACACAAAGGGAAGCCGGACGAGCCAGCGATTGGGAGCCGCGTAGATGCTAAACTCACGCGCGTCCTGCTGAAACCACCGCGCAATGGAGGGAAGAAATCCAGCGCAACGCAGAGTCAATATGCTATCGCCGGGTATCAGCGGTGAACGTGCATTGCTCAGTTGACGCTGCGACCATAGCGCCTCTCCTGCAAGAGCATTGCGCGTTTCCGCCATCGTAAGCGGCAGATGAGCGGCTAGCCAGAGGCTTTGTATGAGGAAGATGACAAGGAACGCAGCCGCAATCTTTTGCGCTCGGTGAATCTCAAACCGCAGGCTGCGGGAGTTCATCTGGAAATTTCTAATCTATCACGCGACCGGAACAACACAAGGACCCTAAAGAAATCCATCATTCAGCCGATAGAACAGCAACAGGCAGATTTGCGCCCATGCTGCAGTGCCTCTCAATTCGACGTGCGCTCGTGGTCGATGACTCGATGCTCATACGCCACACCGTTCGCCGTCTGCTCGAGAAATACGGGTTCGAAGTGGAGTCGGCAAGCAACGGCCTCGACGCACTGCGCGTGCTCTCGCGCCTCCGTCCGAGCGTAATCTTTACCGACCTTGAGATGCCGAAGATGAATGGCCATCAATTGATCGGCTCTCTGAAGTCAAAGGCCGAGACCTTTGATATTCCCAT
This sequence comes from Terriglobales bacterium, assembly GCA_035764005.1. Taxonomy (NCBI): domain Bacteria; kingdom Pseudomonadati; phylum Acidobacteriota; class Terriglobia; order Terriglobales; species Terriglobales bacterium. The sequence goes on along the minus strand of DASTZZ010000078.1, from coordinate 60,819 downwards.
TGTGGTTCTTTCTGCGAAACGCAGCCCAGACGAGCCTCGCGCCGATATCTGCATGAAGAAGGAAGCGGACATCCACGCCGAGCTGTTGAAAGTACTTGAGCTGACGCTTACGCCGGAAAACGCATACTCAGCGGGTTCCTAACGGCAACGAAGCCTCTGCGGACACGTGAATATCGGCGAAATCTCGCGCGCGGTATTTGGGAAACGCCGCAGCGGCGATCATGGCTGCATTGTCGGTCGAGAGTCCCCGGCCGGGAAAGAAGACCTGCAATCCCTTCGCCTTTGCGCGCGAGGTGAACTCATCGCGCAGGCGCTTGTTTGAGGCGACTCCACCGCTGACAATCAGCAATTCGACTTCAAACCGCTGTGCGGCACGCAGAGTCTTCCGCACCAAATCCTGAACCACGGCTTCTTGAAAAGAGGCGACGAGATCGAGTGTGAGCTGATCTAGATTGTGCAGGTAGTCCTCTAGCCTGGGCTCGTGGATGCCGCCAAGCGCATTTCTGCGGTTTTCAGTCGCGTTGCTCATCCCGTGCGTTTCCACGAATCGCAGTACCGCAGTTTTGATTCCGCTGAAGGAGAAGTCGTAGCTCTCTGCAGCATCGGAGCCGTGCCGCTTCTGATTAGCTTTGATCTGCGATAAGGGCATCGCGACTGCTCTTGGATCCCCTCGAACTGCAAGCTCCTCGATGATCGGGCCGCCGGGATAGCCGAGTCCCAACAACTTGGCCACTTTGTCGAAAGCCTCACCTGCAGCATCGTCGAGCGTGCGTCCGATATTGCGGTACGACCAGCCACTATCAGATTTGGTGACAAGGTATAGATGCGTATGGCCGCCCGAAACGACGAGCGCGAGCGCAGGCATCGCGAGTTCCACTGACTGGGAACGCCGATGCTCTAGCAACACGGCGTGGATATGTCCTTCAAGATGATTGACCGCGATTAGCGGCTTCGAGAGAGCAAACGCAAGTGCCTTGGCGTACGTGATCCCCACCAGCAGCGAGCCAGCCAGGCCTGGGCCCTGAGTCACGGCAAAAGCATCCATCGCGTTTAGCTCGAGGTCTGCATCCAAAACAGCTTTGCGCACGACCGGCACAATCGCGCGCAGATGCTCGCGCGATGCCAGTTCGGGAACAACTCCGCCATACGGAGAATGCGTCGCGATCTGCGATGAGACAACGTTCGAAAGCAGCTCCTCGCCATCTCGAACCACCGCCGCCGCGGTCTCGTCGCAGGAACTCTCGATGCCAAGAATCAAGGCCATGCAGTCCTTATGATAAAGACAGATGAGGATCGGTTTCTGCGGCCGCAGTCTCAGTCGAGTCGGCCGGCTGTTACATAGCAATTTTCCGATTGTATGATTTCGTGATTTCGTGAGTTTGAAAGCGACATGCAGCCATGACCACCGAAACCATTTCGGCTTCACATGCCCGCTCTCAAAAAGCGCGCGTTGCGGCTCTTTCCGTTTTGGAACGGATTCGTGCGGCTGGTCACTCCGCGTATTTCGTTGGAGGCTGCGTTCGCGATCTGCTGCTCGGCGTTGCGCCTCAGGACTACGACATCACCACCAGCGCCAGGCCAGACGATGTGCTCTCGCTTTTTGCTGACACTGTCGCCGTCGGCGCTCAATTCGGCGTGATTCTAGTGCTCATTCGTCCCAATGGAACACGCGACGCTACTCCAATTCAGGTAGAGGTCGCAACCTACCGCAGCGATGTCGGTTACAGCGATGGCCGCCATCCCGACGCGGTTCGCTATTCCGACACGGCTGAAGAAGACGTTCAACGCCGCGATTTCACCATTAATGGCTTGCTGCTCGATCCAATAAGGAACGAGGTCCTCGATTTCGTTGGCGGTCGTTCCGATCTGGAACGCAGGATTGTCCGCACCATTGGCGATCCGGGCACGCGGTTTCGTGAAGACAAGTTACGCATGATGCGAGCAGTGCGCTTCGCGGCCCGCCTCGGTTACGAAATCGAATCGCGGACCATGAACGCGATCCGCGAACTTGCGCGAGACATTCACCAGGTGAGCCGCGAGCGCATCCGCGATGAACTCGACAAAATGCTCACCGAGGGACACGCGCGCCGATGCTTTGAACTGCTGGACGCAACCGGTCTGCTGATCGAGGTTTTACCGGAGATAAGCGCAATGAAAGGCGTCGCGCAGCCGCCGCAGTACCATCCGGAAGGCGATGTGTGGATCCACACTTTGCTGCTCCTAGCAGGGTTGGAAAAAGGCTGCTCGAAGTCCTTGGCTTGGGGAGTTTTGCTCCACGATGTCGGCAAGCCACCTACGTTTCGTGTGGCACCGGATCGTATCCGCTTCGACGGCCATGCCGAAGTGGGAACGCGCATGGCAGAGGAAATCTGCCACCGTCTACGATTTTCGAACGAAGCCACTGAGCAGATTGCGGCGCTCGTCGCCAATCACATGCGTTTTGGCGACGCGAAGAAGATGAAAGAGTCAACGCTGAAACGCTTTATGCGCCTGCCTCATTTTGAGGAGCACCTCGAACTTCACAAACTCGATTGCACCGGCAGCCATCGTGATCTCTCACTGTACGAATTCGTGCGGGAAAAGCTGGAGAGCACGCCTGAAGAAGAAATGAGGCCGGCACCGCTCATCAGCGGCAATGATCTCATTCAGCACGGCTGGAAACCCGGCCCGCAATTCCGCACCATGCTGCAGGCTGTCGAGGACGCGCAACTCGAAGGCACGTTACACACGCGGGAAGAGGCGATTTCGTTTGTGGAAACGAATTTCGCACGCTAGCAACAATCGACAGAACCGGCGGCGGTAGCCGCTGGGCCGGAGATGGGCCGAATGGCCAGCTCCGGGCAAACGATGCCGTATACATAAAGAAAAACGCAGCCGCAAAACACGCGGCTGCCCACCGGCTACCGCCGGCGGTTCCGTTGTCTTGGGTCAAAACGCCTTTTCCGAATCAATCAAAATCGTGACCGGTCCATCGTTCACAAGAGCAACCTTCATCATCGCCTGAAATTCTCCGGTCGCACACTCAATGCTTTGTTCGCGAATCGTTGCCACGAAGTATTCATAAAGCGCCCTCGCCTGCTCCGGACGTGCGGCATCGTCGAACGACGGCCGCTTTCCTCGACGTACATCGCCATATAACGTGAATTGCGACACCACCAGCACAGCGCCACCGGCCTCGCGCACGTTCAAATTCATCTTGCCTTCCGCGTCAGGAAAAACGCGCAAGCCAAGCAGCTTGTCGATCATGTAATCGGCGGAAGTTTGATTGTCAGTTTTGCTGACTCCGAGGAGCACGAGCAGTCCGTTCCCGATCCGTCCCACGATTCGTCCGTCGACGGTGACGCTCGCTTCGCTGACTCGCTGAACGACGGCGCGCATGACTGGAAGAATGAATGAGGGTACAGCAATAAGCAATAGGCGGCGAGAGAGGCGAAGACGAAGGTCACGAAGTGTCCCTTCGAGAGGTCACAAAGAAATCACCCACGATGCAGGTTGCAGCTTTTCACTTCGTGACCTCTCGACGTTGCCTTCGTGACCTTCGTGTTCGCCGTCCCCGGTACACTCCCATCGCTACTGCTTATTGCCTATTGCAAGTTCTCCATTTACTCTGCTCTGTCTTTATCGCATCAATCAGGAGAAATCTAATGGGGATCTTCCGCTGGCTCTGGTGTGCAGGCCTGGTCGCGCTGTCAATCACGGCTTCGGTTGCAGCTCAGACTGCAACTTCCCAGACTGGTCCAGCTGCCGTGCCCGATCTGCTCATCCGCAACGGCACAATCCTGACGGTCACTCACGGCGTGATTCAGAACGGGAGCGTGCTGGTCCACAACGGCAAAATCGCGCAGATTGGAACCAATATCTCTGCACCTGCCGGAGCTACGGTGATCGACGCCAACGGCAAATTCGTCATGCCCGGCATTGTCGATTGCCACTCGCATCTGGCCCTTGACAGCGATGTGAACGAAGCTACCAACCCGATCACGCCGTCGATGAACATGCTCGATGCATTCGTGAATACCGACAAGGGCCTGTATCAGGCGCTCGCCGGCGGCGTCACGTCGCTTCTGCTTTTGCACGGCTCAGCGAACGTGATTGGCGGCCAGGCCGTGGTGATTAAGAACAAGTTCGGCCTGAGCCGCGAGCAAATGCTCTTCCCCAATGCGCCGCGCTCAATCAAGTTCGCAACCGGCGAAAATCCGAAGCGCGTTTATGGCTCGCGCAATCAGCTCCCATCAACCCGCATGGGCAACTTTGAGGTGCAGCGCGAGGCCCTGCAGCAGGCTCGCGAGTATATGCGCGATTGGGATGATTACAACGCTAAAGTGCAAAAAGGGGAAAAAGATATACGCGCTCCCAAGCGCGATCTGAAGCTCGACGCTCTCGCCGATGTTCTTCGGGGCAAGCTTTACGTTCAGATTCACTGCTATCGCGCCGACGAGTTCCTCACCGAGATGGCAATGGCGCGCGAGTTCGGATATCACATCCGCGCATTCCATCACGCGCTGGAAGCTTACAAAGTGGCAGACAAAATCGCCGCCGAGGGCATCGCCGTGGCGACCTGGCCCGACTGGTGGGGCTTCAAAGACGAAGCTTGGGACGCACAGCCCTGGAATGCCGTGATGACCTCCCGCCACGGAGTTCGAGTTGCTCTTAAGAGCGATTCCAATGATGTGGTTCGGCGCCTGAATCAAGATGCCGGCAAAGTCATTCGTTATGGCGCCGCGACGCAGGAAGAAGCATTGAAGATGATCACGCTAAATCCGGCATGGATCATCGGCGTCGATAATCGGGTCGGCTCGCTCGAAGTAGGAAAGGATGCGGATATCTCCATCTGGAACACAGACCCGCTCTCCAGCTACGCCAAAGTAGAGAAGACGATTATCGACGGCGAAGTTTACTTCGACAGCTCACTTCCTGGTTTGGGACTCACGCACTGGAAGAACGCTCCCATGTCGGGCAGCGACTTCGATGGCAGTCTCGAAGACGAAATGGGAATCGGGGAGATGCACTAATGAAAACCAGACGACTCGCGATCAGCTTTCTCTCGGTTCTCGTTGCCATCTCGCCGGCGCAAAGCTCCAGGCAGAAAACGCGCATGGCGACTTCAAAGGTTGAAGAGGCTGGTCCGATCGCGATTCGCGGAGGCAAGCTGCTCACGATTACTCATGGCGTGATTGAGAACGGCGTTGTCATCATGGACGGGGGCAAGATTACCGCTGTGGGTGGGTCAGGCACAGCGATCCCACGCAATGCGACAGTTGTGGATGCGACAGGAATGACGGTCTATCCGGGTCTGATCGATTCAGAAACGAACATTGGGCTCGTAGAAGTGGAAGCCGATCAGATGAGCAACGACCTTGTCGAACCCAGTGACGAGATCATGCCGCAGATGCACGTGTACGATGCGTTTCATGCAGAGACGCAGCGCATTCCTGTCGTACGCGTCAATGGCATCACCAATGCGATTGTAGCGCCAGGCACGGAAGACAGCCTGCCCGGCCAGGACATCTTCATTCAGCTCGACGGCAAGGATCGTGACGACATGATTCTTGTGCGCGACATCGCTATGCCCTTGAATTTCTCTGCCGAGCAGCGACGCCGTGGTGGACGCGGCGAGGGTGGAGGGATCAGCAGCCGCTTTCCATCCACACGCATGGGATTGGCATCGCAGCTGCGTCAGGCATTCCTCGATGCGCAGGACTACGAAGCCCGGCAGAAGAGCGGTGCAGGCCGCACTTCCGATTCGTCCAGCAGCGCTTCGAGCAAGGCAGGAGGGCAGAAGCGCGACCTGAAGCTTGAGGCGTTGCTTCCCTACCTGCATGGTCAAAAGCCTGTTGTGATCGGAGCAAAAGATGGCTACGACGTGGAAAACGCAATGCGTCTTGCGCACGAGTTCAATCTCAAAGTCATTTTGAACCACGTGACGCATTCGCAGGACGTCCTGGATGAAATCGCTTCGTGGAAGGTACCAGTGATCGTCGGCCCCATCTACGACTTTCCGCGAGGCGACGAGCGCTACGATGCCGTGTATTCGCTGCCAGCAGAGCTGTACAAACGCGGCGTGAAGATTGCCTTCGCCTCGTATCACGTAGAGAACAACCGAAACCTGCCGTATGCTGCCGGCTACGCAGTTGCGTTCGGACTTCCCTACGAAGAGGCACTGAAAGCCGTGACCATCAATCCCGCCGAAATGTGGGGAGTAGCCGACAAACTCGGCTCACTAGATGTCGGCAAAACCGCCAACGTCGTGATCGCAAACGGCGATCCACTGGATGTGAAAACCGATGTGAAGCAGGTGTTCATCGAAGGCCGCAAGATTCCCATGGAGAACCGACAGACGCGGCTGCGTGATGAGTATGGCGGCGTTCCTCCAGTGCCAGGAAAATAACCGGGAACGGCGAACACGAAGGCCACGAAGTCAACTTAGAGAGGTCACGACGAATGGGGACTGCGGCACGAGCGATAAGAACTCCAGACTCAATCAGTCGAGAGATCATTCGTGCCGCTATGAAAGTACATACCGCCGTCGGCCCGGGCTTATTGGAGAGTGCGTACGAGGCGTTTCTCTCGTTCGAGCTGCAACGGTCGGGATTGAGTGTTCGGTCGCAAGTTGGATTTCCAGCAGTTTACGAGGGAGTTCGGCTGGAACTGGGTTATCGAGTCGATCTGCTAGTTGAGAACATGGTCATCGTTGAGCTGAAGTGCGTCGAAGCCATTCTTCCAGTTCACAAAGCGCAGCTTCTCTCTTACCTCCGGCTAAACGGCAAGCCGCTCGGCCTTCTAATCAACTTCCATGTTGAACGCCTGAAAGACGGTATCCGGCGAGTCGTAAATGGGTATAGCTGGAGATAAATTCCCCCACTCGTCGTGACCTCTCTCAGTTAACTTCGTGACCTTCGTGTTCGCCGTTCCCCGGTCCTTGCCAGTATTTCCCAGCCCCATATAGACTGAGAGGTTTGTTGCGCGCAATTGGCGCAAACAGGAGGACCCTCGATGCCCGGGGTTGAAGATAAAGTCAAACAGATCATCGTGGACCAGCTCAGCGTGGAAGAGAGCGAGGTCTCGCCCAGCGCATCGTTTGTGGACGATCTCGGCGCCGATTCTCTCGATCGTGTCGAGCTCATCATGGCATTCGAGGAGGCCTTCGATCTCGAAATCCCCGACGAAGAAGCCGAGAAGATCAAGACCGTGCAGGACGCGGTCAGCTACATCGAGAAGAACTCCAAGATAGCGAAGCAGTAGAATCCCAAAGCAATCTCCGAACCTGCCCGCCCGTAGCGGAGTAGGCTATTTTGAAGTCGTGGCAGTCACATCTCCAACAGAGAGAGGAACGCGAATGGCCGCTGTAGATGAGAAGGTAAAGCAGATCATCGTGGAACAACTTGGCGTGGATGAAGGCGAAGTTACTCCTAATGCGTCGTTCGTGGACGACCTCGGCGCAGACTCCCTCGACACCGTCGAACTCGTCATGGCCTTCGAAGAGGCTTTCGACATCGAGATTCCCGACGAAGAAGCTGAGAAGATCAAGACGGTCAAGAACGCCGTCGACTACATCAACGCACACGCGAAAGGCGGCAAGTAGCACTTGAGCCGTAGAGTCGTCGTTACTGGAATAGGCCTCATTTGCGGGGTGGGCAACACCAGCCCGGAGGTCTGGACGAATCTGCTGGCCGGCAAGAGCGGCGTTGCGCAGATTACCGGCTTCGACACGACTGGCTTTGCGTGCACCATCGCCGCCGAAGTCAAGAACTTCGATCCGCTCAACTTCATCGAGAAAAAAGAAGCCCGCAAGATGGGCCGCTTCATTCATGTCTGCATGGCCGCAACCGATGAAGCGGTCAAGATGGCAGGGCTGAGCATCACGCCGGACATCGCCGAGCGCGTGGGCGTTCACATCGGCTCAGGCATCGGCGGATTCGACATCATTGAGCGCGAGCACTCGAATCTGATTCAGGGCGGCCCGCGCAAGATTTCACCATTCTTCATCCCTGCCGCAATTATCAATCTTGCAGCCGGCCACGTGAGCATTCGCTACGGCGCGAAAGGTCCGAATGAGGCGACGGCGACGGCCTGCACAACCAGCGCGCACTCGATCGGCGATGCGTTCAAGATTATCGCGCGCGGTGCTGCGGACGTAATGATCGCGGGGGGAACAGAAGCGGCGATTACGCCGATGGGCGTCGGCGGATTTGCCGCCATGCGCGCGCTCTCCACGCGTAACGATGCTCCGGAAAAAGCAAGTCGCCCATTCGATGTCGATCGCGATGGGTTTGTGATCGGCGAAGGCGCCGGCATCCTGATTCTCGAAGAGCTGGATTTTGCACGTCGTCGAGGAGCTCCGATCTTTGCCGAGATCATCGGGTATGGGATGAGCGCCGATGCGTACCACATCACGCAGCCCGCAGAAGAAGGGGAAGGCGGATACCGCGTGATGGTGGCGGCCATGGCGGATGCAGGCGTCAAACCGGAACAGATCGACTACATCAACGTCCATGGCACATCGACTCCGCTGGGCGACGTTCTCGAAACCAAAGCCATCAAACGGGCCTTCGGTGAGCACGCAAAAAACGGTCTCGCCGTCAGCTCGACGAAATCTATGACCGGCCATCTGCTCGGCGGCGCTGGCGGTCTCGAGGCCGGCATTACCGTTTTGGCACTGCGCGATCAGTGTCTCCCGCCGACAATCAACCTCGACAAACCAGATCCCGAATGTGACCTTGACTACGTGCCGAATAAGTCACGGCAAACCAAGATTGAGATCGCGCTTTCCAATTCATTTGGATTTGGCGGAACCAACGGCTCATTGATTTTCAGGCGCTGGACGGAATAACGGGCGGGAGCCATCTCCTAACGTTCTATTCTCATTCAGCGGCAAAACCTGGACATGGCTTCGACCGTCCGCCGGTTGGGCGCATGACAAAGCGACTGTTCGCGGCGTATCGTTAAAGATAGTGTCATCTCGAGCCAAGGCGGTCGTGGTTGTTGTGGTTGCAGTAGCTGTTTTGTATGTTCTCATTTCGCCGCTGCCGGAAATGGCGGCCACGAGTTCCAGTCAGTCTTGCTTCTGCTATGTTCTGTGGCTATTTCCGTTTTTCACCTTTACCATCGCTCCCTTCGCCCCGGTTTTGTTCGGTAAGCAGCTAGAGAGTGGGTCGCCGCTCGACCGATCGCTTCTCTGCACCCGGATCTGTTAATCCTTCCACTCTCCTTTTCTCAAGTTCGAGACACACGGAATACAAGCTGTCGGCACGCGCATGACATTCGCGCATCCACACAAAGGAGCGTTATGCAGACGAAAGAAGTTTTTCAGGCATGGGGAAAGATTCTGACAGGGCAGAAGCCATCGCTGTCGATTGAGATTACGAAGGAATGCCCGCTGCGCTGTCCGGGATGTTACGCCTTTGCTGATGGCCATGTGGGTGAAGGCACCAACTTGCGCGACCTCAGCGATTACAAAACCAATGAGCTCGTAGATAAGGTCATCAAGCTCGTGGACAGTTACCGGCCGTTGCACGTGTCGATCGTGGGGGGCGATCCTTTGGTCCGCTTTCGGGAACTCAGCCTGATTGTTCCTGAACTGCACAAACGAGGTATTTTCCTCCAGATTGTGACCAGCGCCTTCCGAACAATTCCCCGAGAGTGGGCGCGGTATTCCAAAGTTGGAATCGTTGTTTCCATCGATGGCTTGCAGCCGGAGCACGATGCACGGCGCAAGCCGGCAACGTATGAACGAATTTTGAAAAACATTGCCGGCCACCGAGTGACCGTCCATTGCACGATCACCTCGCAGATGATGCGTGATCCGACTTATCTGGAGCGCTTTCTCCAGTTTTGGACGGAAAGGCCCGAGGTGCGGAAGGTCTGGATGAGCATCTTTACGCCGCAGATTGGCGAGCAGGCTGAGGAGATACTGTCGCCGTCGCAGCGCGCACAGTGCATCGCCGAACTCCGTCGCTTACGCATGCTCTACCCAAAGCTCGATATGTACGACGCCCAGATTCAGGAGTTCGCGAATCCCCCGGAATCTCCGGAGGACTGCATATTCGCTCAGACCACTACGATCATCTCTGCCGATTTGAAAACGCAGGTAGTTCCCTGCCAGCTCGGGGGCCGACCCGACTGCTCCCAGTGTGGGTGCGTGGCTTCGATGGGCATGGCTGCCGTAGGACACCATCACGTGGCGTTTGGTGTTACCGCCGGGCAGCTGTTCACGATCTCGAATCGAATCGGAACGAGACTGCGCAAGCTCCGTTCAAAACGCAAGGGAACGGTGAAGCAAGCCGCATAGGTGCAGTTTCGATTGGTCAGCACCGTCTGCCGCAGCAGATAGAACGGCACTGATAGATCCACGGTTCCTAATTGTGTGCGCCAGAGATTACCAGCACCACCACACGATCTACTTCGTCCTTCGTCGCAGCAGGTAGATTCAGAACGATTCCGTTGTCACGCTGAGTAAAGGGCACGCGCATGCCATTTACAAGAAGTTGAGCGCTGCTGATGGTTCCCGGAATGGGCGGCAATGCCAGAAGCGGAGCATTCCAATTGAGCACGTGGACGAAGATCTTGTCAGCCTTCTGCGTGGTAACGCCCCAGTCTGCCGGCGCGATCGGACCACCGCGTGTGCCGTAGATCGAATCGCCGTAACGCGTAAGCCATTCGCCTACCGCATGTAAACGATCAACAAACTCCTGCTGGATCTCGCCATTCGGCATTGGACCGATGTTGAGCAGCAAATTGGAGTTGTTGCCCGCTGCGCGCACCAGCATTTCTTCCACGGTCTCTGGGCTTTTGTATTTGCTGTCGCCGATATTGAATCCCCATGAGTTGTTCAAAGTGTTACTGCTCTCGAGGGGCAACGCCGTGTCTACTACCGTGGTGTTGAATCCCGCAGTATTTCTGCCGGGAAGATCGCGCTCGAAGGTCTGAACATCTTCACCGGGCTTCGGCGCCTCATGGTGATTGGGGATGATGAGCGCCGCGGGTTGAAGCTGATGAATGAGCGCGTACGTCTTTTCGAGTTGCCAGTCGGCATCGGGCTTGTCCCACATGCCGTCGAACCAGATGCCGCCGATTGGTCCATAGTTGGTGAGCAGCTCACGAAGCTGGCCGTCCATGTAATCGTTGATGTACGCGTTCCAATCGCCGTGATTCGGACGACCGTTGTCCCAATCGATCGCCGTTCTCCCACGCGGATAATAATCGGGATTGTGCCAGTCCAGTTGCGAGTAATAGAAGAACAGCTTGATGCCCTCGCGATGACATTCGTCGGCCAGCATCTTGAGTGGGTCTTTGCCGTAAGGCGTGCGCTTTACGATGTTCCAATCTGAAACTTTGGAATCGAACATCGCGAAACCGTCGTGATGGCGCGAAGTGATGGTGATGTACTTCATTCCTGCCGACTTCGCCAGCGCAACCCAGGCCCTGGCGTCGAACTTCTCCGGATCGAAGAACGCAGGCAGCCGATCGTACTCGTGGACGGTGAGCTTGCGGTTATGAAAGACCCATTCGCCATCGCCGAGCACGCTGTATACGCCCCAATGGATGAACATTCCAAACTTGTCGTCCTGGAATTGCCGGCGAGCTTTGAGATTTTCAGCAGAGGGTTGGTAGTTGCTATGAGCCGTCTGCGCAGCCGACAGAGTGGGCAAAAACAGTGCGACACTTGTAAGCAGAAGAGCGAGCCTTCGTAAGGAGGTCATGGTTGTGTTCTGACTACGCGCTCAGATGAACCCGTAACATTCTTCGGCCCAGTCTGAGCAGGAATGGATTCGGAAGCTTCTCACGATACGCCGGCGTTTCTACCACGCGGTCGTCGATGTGAACCGCCTTTTCCTTGATCTTGCGCTGAGCGTCCGTTCCGGAAGGACTGAGCCCACAAGCTACCAGGAGCTTGTCGATTCGCACGATATTCTCGCCGGCCGCTGCGCTGGAAATTTCCGATAGCTGCACGTTACATTCCGGAACCGAATCTGGCGTTTCGTGCCTCTGGAATTGTTTTGCCCAGTTCTCCTCGGCTTCGCGCGCCGCCTGCTCGGAATGAAAGTCCGCGACGATGCGCCGCGCAAGCTCCTTCTTGGCCTGCATCGGATGCAGCGTGCCCGATTGGACCTTCGATTTCATCTCCTCGATCTGGCCGAGTTGCAGATCAGTCAGCAGCGTGTAATAACGCCACATCAACTCATCCGAAAGCGACATGAGTTTCCCGTACATCTCCACTGGCGGATCTTGAATGCCGATGGCGTTTCCCAGCGACTTCGACATCTTCTGCACGCCGTCGAGTCCTTCCAGGAGCGGCGTCGTTAACACAATCTGCGAGCTCTGACCGTATTGGCGCTGCAACTCGCGACCTACTAGAAGGTTGAATTTCTGATCGGTACCGCCGAGTTCAACGTCCGCTTCCAGAGCGACGGAGTCATAACCTTGGGCTAATGGATAGAGGAGCTCATGCACCGCTATAGGTTTTTCCTCCTGGAAGCGCTTATGGAAATCTTCGCGTTCCAACATCTGCGAAACCGTGTACTTGGCAGCAAGACGAATCAGCCCTTCTGAGCCGAGCTTGTCGAGCCATTCGCTGTTGTAGCGAATCTCGGTCTTACTGCGATCGAGGATGCGGTAGCACTGCTCGAGGTATGTACTCGCGTTTCGCTGAATCTGTTCGCGCGAGAGCGGCGGGCGAGTTGCCGAGCGTCCGGTGGGATCGCCGATCATGCCGGTGAAGTCCCCGATCAGGAAGATCACCGTGTGACCCATGTCCTGAAAATGTTTCAGCTTGCGCAGCACGACCGTGTGGCCGAGATGAAGATCGGGAGCGGTGGGATCGAGCCCGATCTTGACTCGCAGCGGCTTGCCCGTCTTGCGTGAGTCTTCCAGACGCTCGCGCAGATCCGGTTCGCGGATGATCTCCACCGCGCCTTTCTTTATGTATGCGAGCTGTTCTTCGACAGGAGGAAAGTTCATGCGATGTGGTTGTACAGCTCAGACTCGCGCTGCTCGGTCAAGTCCTGCATTTTCGGCGAGTAGTCGAGGAAATGCGGAGTGCGGCGATGGGCATCGAGCGCAGCGTCGTCGCGATACAGCTCGTACAGCATGAAGCGCCGCGGGTCTTTGCGTGATTGATGTACGTCAAAGCGCATGCATCCAGGCTCTGTTTGGACGAGTTTCACATAGGAACGGAACATATCGGCCGTCTCCTGCTCCCGGCCGGCCTTCACGGTGAGATGAACAGTCAGGCAGATCATAGCGAGACTTTATTTAATCACGAGGGCTAGTACACGAGGCGACGGACCGCTGCTGTGGTTTACTGGAGAATCTCCACGCGTTAGGCAAACAATCAGATTCAAGAGCAAGAATCAGATGAGCACGCCGGCAAACGACAGTAAGGCAATTGCAGATCAATGGACGCTAGCAGGAGAAGCGGCCAATTACATCCGCAGCAAAACGTCTCTCCAGCCAAAGCTCGCTCTGGTGCTGGGTTCCGGGCTCGGAGCATTTGCTGACGAACTGGAAGCCCGCACAGTCTTTCCTTATGCCTCCATTCCGCATTTTCCCGTTTCGGCTGCCGAAGGGCATGCGGGCAATCTGGTGATCGGCAGCGTCGACAAAACTCCTGTGGCCGTAATGCAAGGGCGCGTTCACTACTACGAAGGCCACAGCATGCTGCGCGTCACGTTTCCTATGCGCGTCTTCTGCCGCATGGGAATCAAAGGCGTGCTGCTCACCAATGCGGCGGGGGGAATCGGAGCGCAGCTCACGCCAGGAAGCCTGGTTGTGTTGAGCGATCACATCAATCTGCAGGGCACGAATGCCCTGATTGGGCCCAATGAGGAGCGCTTTGGACCGCGTTTCCCCGACATGACTGAAGCCTACGCAAAGGACTGGCGCGTGGCTGCCCTAGAGGAAGGACGAACGCAGGGGCTCAATATCTTCGAAGGAGTTTACGCCGCCGTTCCAGGACCGAGCTACGAAACTCCGGCAGAAATCCGGTTTCTCCGAACAATTGGTGCTGACGTTGTGGGAATGTCAACAGTTGCAGAAGTCATTGTGGCTCGGCACTGCGGAATGAAGGTGCTGGCGATCTCAGTTGTGACAAACATGGCTGCGGGAATTCTTAATCAGCCAATCAATCATGCTGAGGTCCTTGCGATCGGAGTTCGCGTGAGAGGCGAGTTTTCCCGCCTGTTAACAGCCATACTGCCGCGACTGGCGGAGTAAGAAAAAGAAAGGCGCACAAATGTGCGCCTTTCTAAAAACCGAAGTCGGAATTGCTACAGAACAGCACCTGTGCGTCGCCGCCAGAAACCAGCAGCAACGAATCCAGTGGCCAGGAGAACTAGAGCGGAGGGCTCCGGAGCTCGTGTGGAAGCGCCGCTCTCAGAAACAATCAAGCCGTTGCTGGTGTTGTTGACATTGGAATACTGCAGTCCGATGTGCATGTCACTCTCGTTTAGATCCAGGCCGGCCGTTTTGAAAACAACATGCCAAGTCCACGAGTACATGTTACCGTTCGCGTTTGCCAGCGTGTACACGCCGTTCACAAGCGCCTGATTGTCGCAGGCGTTCGGAGCGTTGCCCGCCTGGCAACCAGCATCGTTCAGATTCCCGAAGACGGTATTCCCCCAACTACCTACCCCGCCTGGTGCGTTCGTGAGGTTGGCTGAATCGATAGCCTTGCCATCGCCAAACTCAACACTGCTGATGTAATCGCCAAAAGCAGCCCCGCTCGTCGGAGTTGTAGCAGTAAGTGTCACATCGAAGGTTGTTCCTGAGTTCGCGCCCACAAAGTTCAATGTGTACGCTCCCCCAAGACAGCTATTGTTTGGGCACGTAAATGCGCCTCCGACCTGATAGATCGCGTCGGCGCGAGCCGAAGTCGAGAGGCAGAGAAACGCGACCGAGAGTGCAAACAGCGAAAGTCGCAAACTGGTCTTGGTCACGGTCTTGCTCTTTCTTAGCTTGGAGATGCTCGATTCGCCCCTTCCTCTTAACTGGAAGACACTCCTCGAGTACATGCCAAGCTGCAGTGGCAATTGGCACGCCGAAGACCAAACTTTAGCGGCGACACTTGCTACCAACTCGCCTATTTTCAACAATAAATGCAAGGCTGTGGAAAACCTGCCTGGACGCAGTTGCAGCAACTTGCATTTTCGGGTCGGCAACTTGCATCCTCTTGGGCTCAGTCGGTCTGGAGTTGTAACTGGGCGCGATCAGGAATTCCGCAGTGGAGGTAGTACCGCGCAAAGCGCCCGGATAATCTCAAGGGTCCTGTCATCAATCGAGACAAACTCGAAGCCATAAAATTCGCTTCTTCGATGTCTCACGATTGCATATGCCTGCAGATCGCTGTGGGCATTCGGCAGAGGAAACATCACTTTCACCATTTCGCCGGGAATGAGGGGTGCTTTGATGCTGCCTCCAATGCCACGCTCACTCAAATCAGCCGAAGCGCCATACAGGTTCGTCTTCACGCCGGAGCGAAGGACTTCGATCACCAGCGGCACGCGTACGGCATGGCGATGAATGGTGCGGGTAGTAAGCAGCTTTGAGGGGATGTGATCCAGGGCCTTTTCCACCGCGCCCACAAACGCACTCTGCGGCTCGCGGGCGTAAACAAAGGCGTCGGTCACCGAGCGCAATGACTCGTGGACGTGCGGGTGCGCCGATACCACCACTACCTTGGCCTTGCTGCCGCTCCGGCGGATGCCTACCAGCAGTTCAATTGAGTCGACATCGCGCAAAGGATGCACAAGCACCACAGCTTTGAAATCGGAATTTTGCAGGCTGTCGAAGAGTGACGAAGTCGATGACGCGACTGAGCACTCGTACCCGAGCGCTTGCAAGATGGGCTTGCGAATCTCGATGGATTCTCGGCTATCGTCGACTAGCAAAACGCGGGTGGGACCGTCGGTGTCGCTGGCGGCGCGTTCGATTCCAACCTGGTGAGCGCGCTGGCCGTCACGCTCAGTCCATACGACTTTGAATCGGCCCCGCCGGCTGCCATTCTGAACTCCGATAAGCGAGCCCGGCTCGATGCGGCGATTCAGTCCTGCGAGGCATGCTCCTGTTCCGGACACGTCAATGGTATGCGCTTCCTGGACATAGATCTTCCCTTCAGCATCAAGGCTCCAAACCGACACCTGATGCCGCGTCCCATCACGCTCCTCTCGACGCAGTTCCATGCCTGGCCGAGGGTACCTCACGTCGGGGGACTCGGGCAGGATTACAAAGGTAACTAGTCAGTTACGGACACGCGATTTTCGGACTTATTCCCAAGTCCGCACAATCCCGAGATCTCGCAATCCTTTGCAGTCTATTTTTCAAGTAGGCGCCGGATGCAAGGAACTTTCCCCGAATCGGGTGCATAGCGGTGCACACTGCTTGAATATTTGGCTTGTATGTTATTGAAAAATAACCGGAGTAATTGGAAGCAGAGTTGCTGAATAAACCCGCGGAACAAACTGCATGCATAAGTCGATCATTCGCTGGGTGGTTGTAGCTGGGTTATTCATTTCGTCAACATCGTGGGCCGACAGTGTCAGCGTCACGATCACAGGCACGGGTGGAACGGTACAAAATAATGTCTATGTCGCCCCGTATTATCTCAACGTTTCCGGCGGCGATCCGGCGCAAGGGATCCAATCAGGCACACTGACGGTCATCTGCGACGACTACACCCACGACGTTACTTTAGGCGAAGGGTGGATCGCACAAATCAACGACCTCACTACTTCGGGACTCACGCAAACGCGCTTCGATTCCATGCCCAATGCCCAGCGACTGTATGAAGAAGCCGGATGGCTCGCGATGCAGACTGGGCTTTGGGGAGGAACGCAGCAGTCTCCTTCGATGGTCGGCGAGTACAACTGGGCGATCTGGAGCCTCTTCGACCCGTCGCTCACGATGGATAGCACGGCACAAGGCCTTGTTGCGCAGGCACAGAAATATGCCCCGAATGATCTTTCCTACTATTCGAACGTGCGGATTCTGACTCCGGTCGCGCACACCAACGGAACGCCATGGACAGACAGCACATCGCCCCAGGAGTACATCACGATCGTTTCCGCGCCGGAGCCGTCATCATTGGCTTTATTGGGTAGTGGACTGGCCGCGTGCATCTTCCGCATCAAAAAGAAACGAGCTAATCCTTAGCAGCTCGGGAAACATACGACCGATTGCAGGTGCAATCGGTCGTTATGTTTTAGACAGAACTTTACTCACCAAAGGCATAGGCAACGCCGAATCCAATGCGCAGGTAATCGGCAGATGGATAAGTGCCGCCGAATAGCCGGTAGTAGTCGCACTGCAGAGCACGAATGCGGATGTGATTCGTCCACGGCACATCGATTCCGCCCCCAGCGGCCACGGTGAATTCGTTACTGCTGCCGCGGTTAATGTGTGACAGTCCACCCAAAATGCTGACGTACGGCTGAATGCGCCAGATACGCAACCCAGCTTGCGGCCCGGCAAGAAACGACGTCAGGGAAACTCCATTCTTCGTGTAATGTCCCACTTCACCCGTCAGACGCGTAGATGGCCACATCGCGCGCGAGAACGATCCTGCAAATCCGTTGAGGCCCAGAGGTCGTCCAAAACTGGAATCGGTATGAACGTGCATGTAAGTGGCGGAAACAAGATAAGAATATTCGTCACCCGTACCGCCATGGGCAGCTGGAATCGGGGTTTGGGCAATCGCCCAACTCGTAAGAAGGCAGAGCAACAAGGTCGTGCGTGCAGCCATAGGCATATAGAGAGGCGGAGAAAGTGTGGCCACACCCAGCCACTCTGAAACTGCGATGTGCTCTGGATTCTCCGTGATGCCTGCCTAAGGAAAATCGCTTCCAGTTGTCGGCGTACTTGGACTCACACTGATTCTTCGATAATTCAGCGAAGGAATGCTAAGCGCGTACCCCGGAGAGCCGCTTTTTTCGCCAGCTATAATCAATCATGGCGACCTTGCGCCAGCAGATCGCGACCAATGTGCTTACAGCCACGAAGTTTCGTGAGCTGTTGAAGTTAGTTCGCGAGAACCGCCCGAATGATGACCTCGAAATTATTCGGCGGGCTTATGAGTTTTCCCTTCAGCATCATGAAGGTCAGAGTCGCGCCTCGGGCGAGCCTTATCTCGTCCATCCTCTCGAAGTAGCCCTCGTACTTGCCGAAATGAAGCTCGATTCAACGGCAATTGCCGCAGGTTTGCTGCACGACGCGGTTGAAGACACCGATGTCACCAACAAGCAGATCTCCGAAAAGTTCGGCGATTCAGTCGCGCACATCGTTGATGGCGTAACGAAGATCGCCAAGATCAATCTCGCCAGCCGCGAGGAGCGCCAGGCGGAGAACGTCCGCAAGATGGTACTGGCGATGACCGACGACATTCGCGTCGTCCTCATCAAGCTCGCCGACCGGCTGCACAACATGCGTACGCTCGAGCATCTGCCGCCCGATCGTCAACTGCACATTGCGCAGGAGACGCTCGACATCTACGCGCCGCTTGCCCACCGTCTCGGAATGGGAAAGGTTCGCGGCGAGCTTGAAGACCTTGCTTTCCAGTATGTCGATCCGATCGGCTATCAGCAGATCAAAGAACAAGTCGACGCACGAAGAAAATCCGGCGAGGCTTTTCTGGCCAAGACTGTCGCATTCATTCAGGAAAAGCTGAAAGAAAACGGGGTCGACGCCCGTGTCGATCACCGCATCAAGCGCCTTTACAGCATCGCGCAAAAGCTTCAGCGGCAGCGCATCTCCGTCGATCAGGTCTATGACCTGCTGGCGATTCGCATCATTACCAAATCGGTAAAAGATTGTTACACAGCCCTGGGTGCGATTCACAGTATCTGGCGCCCGGTGCCGGGGCGAATCAAAGACTTCATCGCCATGCCGAGGCCGAATCTTTATCAGTCTCTGCACACCACGGTCATGGCGGAAGGCGGTATGCAGTTCGAAGTGCAGATTCGCACCGAAGAGATGCACAAGATGGCCGAGGACGGCATCGCGGCCCACTGGAAGTACAAAGACGGCACTCCGGTTACGGCCAAAGACGAGCAGCGACTCTCATGGCTGCGCCAGGTGGTTGAGTGGCAGCGCGATGTCTCCGATCCCAACGAGTTCCTCTCCACCCTCAAAATCGATCTGTACCCTGAAGAGGTCTATACCTTTTCCCCAAAAGGGAAAGTTGTCATCTTGCCGCGAGATGCCTGCTGCATTGACTTCGCTTATTCCATCCATACCGAAGTGGGAAACACGTGCGTAGGAGCGAAAGTCAACGGGCGCATCGTTCCGCTGCGCTACAAGCTGCGAAATGGCGACATTGTCGAGATCATCACGCAGACCGGTCACCAGCCCAGCCGTGATTGGCTCGGCTTCGTAAAGTCCTCGCGAGCGCGCAACAAGATCAAGCATTGGCTCCTGGTGCATCAGCGGGAGCGCGCGGTCGAAATTGGCCGAAAGGTTCTGGAGAAGGAAGCACGCAAGTACAAAGTCAGCCTCAAAGATGTGAAGCCGGAGAATTATCAGGCGGTCGCAACCGAGTACGGCATCGGCTCAACGGAACAAGATCTTCTCGCTGCAGTCGGCTACGGCAAGTTCTCCGCCCGCGCCGTGCTCAAGAGACTTGCACCGGGAGTGACCTCGGCCGAACCGGATCACGAAGACGATGACAAGAGCCTGATCGGCGGCATGATCCGCAAGGTCTTCGGTGACGACAGCGGATCGCTGAAGGTGCAGGGACACGACGAGTTACTCGTCTATCGCGCGCGCTGCTGCAATCCAATTCGCGGTGAGGAAATCGTCGGATACGTGACACGCGGAAAAGGCGTCGCGGTGCATGCGAAATCCTGCCCGAATGTCACCAATCTGATGTACGAACCCGATCGCCGCATCAACGTCACCTGGGGACGTCCAGGCGCCGCAAAATCAGGCCCAACTAAGGCCACTTATCCCGTTAAACTCACCGTCATGTGCGATGATCGCCAGGGAATGCTGAAGCAAGTAACGGCGATCATCAGCGACGACCACACAAACATCCGCAACATGGATGTCCGCACCGGCGACAGCCGTGCCTCCATCGATATCACCATCGACATCGAAGACGTAAAGCACCTGGAGAGAATCGTTTCGGGAATCCGCAAGATTCCAGGCATCATCGACGTGCAGCGTCAGAACAAGATGTGAGCGCAAGAGCTGTGTTTATCGACACAGCCGGCACTGAAATTAGCTGCGCGGCTGTGCCGAGATAGGCCTATGTAAAGAACACACCGTTCTGCTCACGTCCCAAAACGGAAATCAGGTTGCGGGTGGGATCCGGCGGTTCGGATTTGAAGGCAAAGCCTTCCTGCTCCGAGCTCCATTCGATGGTGGTCTGTGTCGCTGAGAACGTTCCTTTGAAGCTTTGAGCCGGATTGTTAATGGTTGCGGTTTGCAGCGCGCCATTCCAACGGATATCGAACGACACACGCGCCTTCACGGGGAACACTCCCGGAATCGGCGGTGTTGGAATGCCGAGCCCCTGGGTGAGCGAGTTGGCGAGATCGTGATCGTCGAAGACCACCATATCGCGCACGCGCAGCCTGGCTTGGGCGCTGTCAAAATCGACTTCAACAGCATCGTGATTTACCGGAATCATCCAGAACACGTCGTTGCTATCGACGTGAACGTTATAGTCGTGAATCTGTTGCGGGAGACTGGCCGATCCAGCCGGACCGGTGTACAGGTCAAGTCAAACGAAAGCGAAGGTTCGGTGATGCTGCCGTCCGTCGGTTCCTATGAACTTGCCCTGACTGAAGCCCATGTCGGCCTGATAGGCAAGCGGCATGGTTGCGCCGGTCATCGTGTTGGTTCCGGTCCCCCCTCCGCGAATGTGGGTGAGCCCAACGAAGCCGTCGAAATCGGTGATCTGCGAAGGATCATTGATGTTAGCCAGCGGCGTTGCCGGATTGAGTGGATTGTGGTGAACGAAGATCCCGAAAGGTTTGAGAGCCGTGAACCCGCCGGGAATTGGATTCGGACCAATGCAGGCGCCATGCTCTCTGTCGTGATCATCATCATCGGCATGAATCCATTTCGGGCTTGCCAAACCGATGCCGAATGTCAGGCCAGCTCCGCGCAGGAGATTGCGTCGGCTCAGCCACCGTTTTGGCGATGCGCCAAAGCTCTCTCGATCCATGTTTTCCTCCTTGTCGCTCACATGAGTTCATGGCACAGCCTGTGTCACGGCATTGCTGCGACACAGGACGTGCCTTGATACGCAAATGAGCGTATTTAGATTTGTTCCGAGAGTTCGTCCCAGGACCCAAGGACCGTATTCGTCGCTGCGGGGGTGCGGCAGCGATGGCGTGCTCGCCAGGAGTGTGAAGTGCTTAGGTGAGTAGCGGCACGTAGCCTAGACCCGCATTGCGCCAGTGTCAAACAAATTCTTTCAGAGATGCCAGGGTTAGTCTCTCAGCCGCGACTTTACAATGTCACAATGCCGGTCACCGTCCGCTCATACGCGAAGATCAACCTTGGATTGGCGATTGGCCCATTGCGGGAAGATAGATTTCATGAACTGCGGACGGTGTATCAGATCATATCGCTCCACGATTTGGTGAAAGTGGAGATAGGGCGGGGGACCGGCATCGAGATTCGCTGCAAGAACCCGCGCGTTCCTACCGACGAAACGAACACCTGCTATCGCATTGCAGATCGGTTCATGAAGTCCATCGGGCAGCGTGGGAAAGTGGCGATCACGATCGAGAAGAACCTGCCTTTGCAGGGCGGATTGGGCGCAGCTTCATCGAACGCGGTTGCAAGCTTGCTGGCTTTGGAGCGAGAAGCTCAGCGAGCACTCGATGCAGAGGATCGGCTGCGGATTTGCGAAGAAGTTGGCTCCGACCTCCCTCTCTTCTTGATCGGCGGCACCATTTACGGCCAAGGACGCGGAGAGCAGGTACTTCCTATCGAAGGTCTCCCCAGCGTGGATTGCGTGGTGGTTACGCCCGAGATCGGGGTTGCCACACCGCAGGCATTCGCGGATTGGGATGCGCTGGCGGAGCGCGAGACCATGGAAATCACGGGCTCGCGGGCATCTTCGTCGCGGACAGCTACTTTGACCGTTGTTCCGCAATCCGCTAAAATCGTATCGTTCAGCCGCGCTGTGTATTCGTGGCTGAGTAGCGGTTACAAGACTCCAGTATCCGGTGTTCCCGCACGAGGCGGGGACCGAGCCGAGACACAGCTTCTCGACCTCGTCCGTACCGGGATTGAGAACGACTTCGAACGCGTCGTATTCCCTCAACATCCCGAATTGCGTGACGTTAAGCGTGTGCTCTACGGCCAAGCCGGAGATGGAGCGCGTTATGCTTCGCTCTCTGGCTCGGGCTCGGCGGTCTACGGATTGTTTGACTCGAAGCAGAAGGCCGAGGCTGCAGCGGAAAGAGTGCAGGCCATGGGCCACGCCGCGCATGTAACAACTACGCTGACAAGAAACCAATACTGGGAGACAATGTTAGTTAGCCGCTGACGCTCGCGGTGGCACTCAGCAGTCGGCATTCGGCAATCAGCAGAACCTCGATGAATAGCTGAAGCTTGATTGAAGACTCATTGTTCCAGTCAAACGCAGGTAACCGAAAACAAGTTTTAGTCAGCGTAGGAATTCTTGGGCGGTCGACTAATGGTAGGTCAAGTGCCTTTGGAGCACTTTGTCTAGGTTCGAATCCTAGCCGCCCAGCCAGGAAAACCGGATTGAACACGGAGGGCACAGAGGACACAGAGGAAAAGCAGAACGAAATGTGCATTGGGGTTCCTGCCATCATTTTTGGATTAGCGAGAAATTCAAGATTAAGACGGAACCCACCTTCGTTTCCTCCGTGTCCTCCGTGTTCAATCCAAGGGTAGTTGGTAGTTCCCCATCGGAAAGAAAACCAGCTTTCACGAGGCTTGAGGAATGACGACGACCGCAATTGCAGTAGAGAAGCAACAGCAGCAGAAGGGTCAGACGAACGTGCAGACGCCGCCGGCGCCCAAGGTGGAGCGCAAGCCGCAGCGGCATCGTGATAATGATCGTTTCAAGATCTTCTGTGGTTCGGCCAATGAGAAACTGGCAGACGATATCTGCAAGTTTCTCGAGATCCCCCGCGGACAGGCGCATTTGCAGCGCTTCTCCGACGGCGAAGTTTATTTTCAGTTGCTGGAGAACGTGCGCGGCGCAGACGTGTTCGTCGTGCAGCCCACGTGTTATCCGGTCGATCAGCACCTGATGGAGTTGCTGCTGATGATCGACGCGCTCAAGCGAGCTTCGGCGCGGCGTATCACGACGGTGATTCCGTATTACGGATACTCGCGGCAGGATCGCAAAGACAAGCCGCGCGTAGCAGTCTCGGCAAAGTTGGTAGCGGATTTGCTGACTACCGCCGGCGCGCATCGCGCGCTGGTAGTTGATCTTCACGCGCCGCAGATCCAGGGATTCTTCAACATCCCGGTGGATCACCTGTTTGC
This sequence comes from Terriglobales bacterium, assembly GCA_035764005.1. Classification (NCBI taxonomy): domain Bacteria; kingdom Pseudomonadati; phylum Acidobacteriota; class Terriglobia; order Terriglobales; species Terriglobales bacterium. The sequence goes on along the minus strand of DASTZZ010000078.1, from coordinate 37,353 downwards.
CTCGCCGGTGCTGGTGTCGGCGGTGAAGGAATTGAATTTACCCGACCTCACGGTGGTATCACCGGATGCGGGCGGCGTGGAGCGCGCGCGCTTCTTCGCCAAAAAAATGGACGCAGCGCTGGCCATCGTCGATAAGCGCCGCACAGACATCAACGTGACCGAAGTGATGCACGTGATCGGCGACGTGAAGGGGCGCACTGCACTGATTCTCGACGACATTATCGACACGGCAGGCACGCTGGTGAAAACCGTCGATGCGCTGCTCGATGCCGGCGCGAGCAGAGTTCTCGCGTGCGCGTCACATCCAGTGCTGTCGGGCCAGGCAGTGGAGCGAATCCACAAGTCGCGACTGGAACAGGTGGTCGTGACCGACACGATCCCGCTCGGCGAAGCGGCGAAAGCCGAGCCAAAAATTAAAGTGCGATCCATCGCCGGCCTGCTGGCCAGGGCGATTGAGAGCATTCACGAAGAGACGTCGGTAAGTAGTCTTTTCAGTTAGAAAGTTCGGAGGATTTCGCGATTGGGTGATTTCGTGATTTCGCGATTGAAAATCACGCAATCACGAAATCGCGAAATCACGAAATTCCTAAGCAGTTTCGAACTTAGAAGGACTTTATGGCAACTCAAGAACTAGTAGAAACGCAACCGCGGCCGGAGCAGGCGCGGACGAAGAACGCGGCGCGTCGTGTGCGGGCCAGCGGACGTATTCCCGCCATTGTCTATGGCGCCAAGAAGGACTCGGTTCCTGTGACGGTCGATCCCAAGCAGATCGGCCGCATCCTCCACTCCGACAGCGGACACAACACCGTATTCGACCTGAAGGTCGGCGGCGAGCAGACCAAGGCCATGATCGTCGATTGGCAGTACGAACCCATTAAGGGAACGCTCATGCACATCGACTTGAAGCGCATCGCCATGGACCAAGCCTTGCGGGTGGGCGTGCCCGTGCAGTTGACCGGCGTTCCTGAAGGCGTGAAGACACAGGGTGGAATCCTCGAGCAGATGCTGCGCGAAGTGGAAATCGAGTGCCTGCCCGGAGACATTCCGGATCAGATCGATCTGGATGTCACAGCACTCGTCTTCGGACAGGTGCTGCGCGTCTCCGATCTGCCGCACAGCGACAAGATCAAGTTCGTGACTGACGAGACGCAGCCTGTTGCGCACATTACCTCGGTGAAAGAAGTCGTCGAGGCAGCTCCGGCTGAGGCTGGTGCAGAAGCGGCGGCTGCAGCTCCGGCTGAGCCTGAAGTCATCAAGAAGGGCAAGCAGGAGACCGAGGAAGCTGCGCCTGAAGCGGGCGCCAAGGCCGAAGGCGGTAAGAAGACCGAGGGCAAGAAATAGGAGTGAAGCTGGTTGTCGGTCTCGGCAATCCGGGTATCGAGTACCAGTTCACGCCGCACAATCTCGGATTTCTGACTATCGATCGCCTTGCGGAAGGGGCGAACGTCGATGTCGCGAGCCGCAGATGTCAGGCGGCAACCGCACGAACGAAGATCGCCGGACACGAGGTCATGCTGGCCAAACCAGAGACGTTCATGAACCTGAGCGGTCTCTCGGTGCGCAAGCTGGTCGATGAGTTCGAGATCGAGCCGGCAAATGGATTGATCGTGGTTTACGACGAGCTTGATCTGCCTTTCGGTACGCTGCGCATTAAGCAGCGCGGCGGAACGGCAGGGCATAACGGCGTCGAATCGCTGGTCGGCTCGCTGGGAACTGATGAGTTCATCAGGGTCAGATTGGGAATTCAGCCCGATCATCCGGTGCGCGACGGCGCGAAGTTTGTGCTCGGTCAGTTCAAGAAATCGCAGCTCGAAGCGGCGAGCGACTTAGTCGATCGCGGAGCCGATGCCGTTGAAGCGATTTTGAAAGATGGGGTGGCTGCAGCGATGAATCGCTTCAACCAACGCCTGAAGTAACGGAACCGCTGGCGGTAGCCAGTGGGCCGGACATGGCCGGAGGCCAGCTCCGGGAGACGCGATGCTCACGCAATCCAGGTGAAGCGCAGCCGCAAAACAAGCGGCTGCCCCATCGGCTACCGCCGACGGTTCTGTAGACGAGTTTCGAAAGAGAGGAAGGAAGAGTCAGTACCGTCCGCGGTAGCGGATGGGTCAGCCGATGAGGGTTGATCACCCACTCCGGCTAGCCAGGACGGCACCGACCGAAACAGAATGCAACGTACATACGAAGTGATGTTTATTATCCGGCCCGACCTGCAGGAGGAAGATCTCGACAAGCTGATCTCCAACCTCGAATCGCAGGCGACTAACGCTGGAGCAACTGTAAAAAACGTGGAACGCATGGGCAAAAGACGCCTCGCGTATCTGGTGCGCAAGTTCACGGATGGTTTTTACGTGCTTCTCACCGTCGAAGCCGATGGCAAAGCGATCCATGAGATTGAGCGCCGTCTGCGCGTCTCGGAACCGGTGATCAAGTTCATCAGCGTCCGCGTGGACGAAGAGCAAAAGCGGCTGGAGAAGATCGCTAAAATCCGCGCGACGAAAGTAAAGCGCTCGGCGTCAGAACCAGCGCCAGCACCGGCGGAAGCGACACCGGCACCGGCGGCAACGGCGTGAACAAGCTGCTGGCTACTAGCTGCTAGCTTCTAGCCTGCGCATTCAAGTTGCAAACCGCTGCGTCGAATTCGCAGTTGTGCAGTTCTCGGCGTCGAAGGAGAAGCATAACCACCGGCGCACCGTTGAATTTACCGAGCGAGCTAGAGGCTAGTAGCTAGCCGCTAGTAGCTCTTAGGAGATCTATGTCAGACACACCAACACCAGCCGGCACAGCCGGCCCAAGTCAAGATCGCGGACCTCGTCGTGAAGGACGTCCAGGCGGACCTGGCGGACGCGAGGGCGGACGCAAATTCTTCCGCCGCAAAAAAGTCTGCAAGTTCTGCGTCGAAAAGATCGACGCCATCAACTACAAAGACGTTCGCCTGCTCTCGGGCTTCGTAGCCGAACGCGGCAAGATCGTCCCTCGCAGGTTGACCGGCGTTTGCACGCCGCATCAGCGCAGATTGAGCGCCGCCATTAAGCAGGCGCGCAACATCGCCTTGCTGCCGTTCGCGGCGAGGTGAGAAGAGGCTGCTGGCCACTGGCTGCTGGCTTCCGGCTTAGGTCTGGAAGTTTTGCCAACTCGTTGCTGGCTGCGTGACTATTCGAAACCAATCTGCTGCTGCGCAAATGAGAGGCTTGGAACTGCGCGAAGTTAGCCGGTGGCCAGTGGCCAACAGCCAGCAGCCCTAGGAGTTTTCATGGAAGTCATTCTCAAAGAAGATGTCGAAAAGCTCGGCCATCGCGGCGAGATCGTCAAAGTCGCTGAAGGATATGGCCGTAACTTCCTTCTACCGCGCAAGCTTGCGATTGAAGCGAGCCGCGCCAACAAGGCGGTCATCGAGCAGATGAAAGCTGCTGCTGTCCGCAAATCAGCGAAGGAGAAGACCGGCGCCGAGGCTCTGGCTCAGCAGCTCAACGACGTGCAGCTCACCTTCCAGCGCAAAGTCGGCGAGAAGGATCACCTCTTCGGCTCTGTAACATCGGCGGATGTCGCGTCTGCCCTCGAGACTAAGGGCTTCACCGTCGATCGTCGCAAGATTCACCTCGATGATCCGCTTAAGAGCTTGGGCGAATTCCACGTGCCGATTAAGCTGCATCGCGAAGTCACCGCCCATGTGAAGGTCACAGTGAATCGCGAGGGCGGCGAAGCGGGGGCCTAGTGATGCAGTCGCTGCACGAGTTGGAGAGGCGAGCCGAAGTGCATCGCCTCGAAGCTCTAAAAAAGATCGAAGCTTTCTCCGAATCGTCGGAACAGCAGGAACTCGGGACCGGAGCCTCCGTGGACGACGGTCCCACAGAACCTTCCTCCAGCGCTGTCGCAGCATCCCACCAGCACCGCTGATCTCGCATCGCACTATCGGGGAGACTCGATAGCCATGCACGAAGATCTCGAAAGATTAACCAAAGCTCTACGCTTCACCCTGGGAGCGACTGCCTGCGCCGCCGGTGCCGATAAATTTTTTAACCTGCTTACCGATTGGGAGAAGTATCTGTCTCCGATGGTAGCGGAGCGTCTGCCGATGAGCCCAGGCGCATTCATGCGTATCGTCGGCGTGATCGAAATGGCGGTGGGAGCGGGCATGTTGCTGGGATATGAAAGGCCAGCAGGATATGTGTGCTCCGCGTGGTTACTAGGCATTACCGGCAATCTGCTAACAAAGCCAGAGCACCTCGATGTCGCCGCACGCGACCTTAACATGGCGCTCGAAGCTTTTACCCTAGCGACACTAGCAGGCTTGAAATCCAAAGCTGCCCAACAACACGAAGAGGAAATTCTTGAAGCCGCTTAACTCTGGACCTTTCGAATTCGGTGGGCCACTCAACGTGATTTGATGACTGGGATGCCTTGCGTCGAAACAGGTGCAGGCCTTCAGACCGACCACGAGAAGAGGTGCGGCTCGGCAATTCCATTCATCAAACACGGCGAGAACAGGCCCTAACCTAATTTGCAGTCGGGGAACTCAGGATGGCGATGCTTCCCGAATCGGCGGCCTCGATGATGCGGTCACCATCGAGAAAAAGGCAGCGTTGTGCATCGACGGCGAGACATGTGGCTCCTGCTTGTCGCATCGAATCGATCGTTGCCACTCCAATCACCGGAACATCGAAGCGCAAATCCTGATTCGGCTTGGCGACCTTCACGACTGTCAGCGCGCGGCTCAAAAACGATTCCGGAGTTTCATCATGGTGCAGCGTGCGCATGATCTCGCCGGCACGATGAATAGTTGCGTCGGTTCCCTCCATTGCTTCGACAGCCACACACGCTGATTCCGCAATCACTACGGTTTGCCCGATGTCGTGCTGCGCCAGCTCGCGCGCCACTTTCCGGCCATACTCGATATTTCTCTGCTCGGCTTCATTCGGTGCGCGACGCGTGAGAACACCTTCTCTCGCCAGAAGCGGATCGAGATAAGAAGTCGAACTCAGCATGGTAATGCCTTCGTCAGCGAGAACCTTGGTCACGGCCCCGAGCAGCGAATCGGTATTGCGAGTTCCGAGTGACAGCAGCAACTTCGCCAGCCTCCAATCAGGACGAATGCTGGAGAATATCTGTTTGTGCTTCACTTGGCCCGCCATGATGGCGCGAGCCACGCCCTCCTTGTGAAACGTCTCAATCAGTTTCGATAGCTCCCCAAGCGAAAGCCAGTGCAGACGAATTTCTGAATCATGCGCAGCGCGGTCCTTGATCTCCGGTTCCGTTTCTTCCTTGATTGCCGCAACGATTACTCGCTCGCCTCTGGCGCGGGCAGCATCGAGAACCAAAAAGGGAAAGCGGCCGTTGCCGGCAATCAGGCCAAGCGGGCCGGGAGCATCGGGTGATCGGGTCGAGGAATCGGGTGATCGGGTCATCGGGTGATCGGGTCATCGAAATCGGGCTCTTGGCGTTCGGCTGTCGGCGTTCGGCCAGCGACCGCAGTGTCACTCTCGCTTCGTTCACGCAAAGGCGCCGTTGGCCGAATGCCGATTGCCGAATGCCGACTGCCCGATTTCACTTCAGGATTCCCCGCTCAGAAGCCTCGACGAATTTCACCAGCCGCTCAACATCTTCGCCCAAATCGCCTTCGGCTTTCAGTTTTGCCACGGCCTCACCGATATTCATTTTGGAACTGAGCAGGTGTCGATATGCGGAATGGATCTTGCGCAAACGCTCTTTTGTAAACCCTTTCCGTTGCAGTCCCACTGAGTTCATGCCAAAGGCATGAACATCGCGCTTGGCGCTGGTCAGGGAAAAAGGAAGCACGTCTTGAGTAATGGTCGTGCCACCACCGATGTACGAGTAAGCGCCAATGCGGACGAACTGGTGCACCGGGCAGAGCGCGCCGACTACCGCGTACTCCTCCACCGTCACATGTCCGGCGAGTGTTGCTGCGTTGGCCATGATCACGTTATCGGCAATCGTGCAATCGTGCGCAATGTGCGTATAGGCCATGATCAGACAATTGCTGCCGACGCGGGTCACTCCTCCACCTGCCGGCGTGCCGCGATGGATGGTCACACTCTCACGAATGGTGTTGTTGTCGCCGATTTCAAGGCGGGTCTTCTCGCCTTTGAATTTCAAATCCTGCGGTTCAAGACCAAGCGTGGTGAACGGGAACACGCGATTGGAGTGCCCGATGCGAGTCGGACCTTTCAGCACAACGTGGGAGAGTAGTTCGCAGTTTTCGCCGATCTCGACATCGTCGCCCACAATGCAGAAGGGGCCAATCGTGCAGCTCTCAGGAATGCGCGCAGCGGGATCGACGATTGCAGTCGGATGAATTCTGGCGCTCACGCAGGCCGGCTCACCAATTGACATGTGACCGTCGCCTCGCAGGCGAGCTTGTCGCCAACGTAAACGTTGCCCTGCATCTTTACTGCAGTGGAACGCCATGCGAGTACATCAACTTCGACGCGAAGCTGATCACCAGGTGTAACCGGCCTGCGGAACTTCGCACGCTCAATGCCGGTGAAGACCATCAGCTTCTGATCGCGATCGGGAATCTCGGTGAGCAGCAGAGCGCCTCCAGCCTGTGCGATCGCTTCGACGATGAGCACGCCAGGCATGATGGGATAACCGGGGAAGTGTCCCATGAAGTGCGGCTCGTTCGCCGTGACATTCTTGATGGCGACAATCCGCTTCTTGCGCTCGATCTCGATCACGCGATCGATGAGCAGAAACGGGTAGCGATGCGGCAGAATCGCCTGAATTTCCGTGATGTCGAGCGTCTTCTTTTCGATCGCGGGAGCTTCAGCTTCTATCGTCGAGACGCTATCTTGTTCTTCTGCATTCATGGTACGGATTGAACACGAGGTCACGGAGGACACAGAGGCTTCTTCTTCTGGTTTCCGAATCGCTCCCGTCGAGCTGAGAATCGGCGAGGCAGTTCACGAACAGAGAGAAAACCTTCGTCTCCTCTGTGCCCTCCGTGTTCGCTCTTTTCCTAAGCGGGGAATTATAGTTTCTCGCCGGACTAGTTGGCGAATCGACGCTGGATGGTAAGCTCAACAGCGCATGATTTCGCTTGCCCACGCACGCGCGCGCCAGGAGCAGCTCCTCTCCGACCTGAAAGCAATGGTCGAGATGGAATCTCCCAGCAGCGATAAGGCCGCGCTCGATCATCTCGCTGAATTCCTAGCTTCCAGACTCGAACATTATGGAGGCCATGCCCAGATCCACTCCGCTGTCGAAACCGGCAATCACGTTCAAGCCGACTTTCCCGGAGTGACGGATGGCAAGCCCGTGCTGCTGCTGGGTCACATCGATACTGTGTGGGACTTGGGCACGCTCAAGCAGATGCCGTTTCGAGTCAGTAACGGACGTGTCTGGGGACCAGGCGTACTCGACATGAAAGGCGGCGTTGCCATCGCTCTGCATGCGATGGCCCTGCTGCGGGAGCACCACAGCCCTCATCCTCCCGTTCGCATGTTGTTTGTTTCCGACGAGGAAATCGGCAGCCACGTGTCTCGCACGATCACTCAGAGGCTCGCGCTGGAGTCTCAAGCCGTGCTCGTGCTCGAGCCCGGGCAGGGACTCGAAGGCGCACTCAAGACTTCGCGCAAAGGTGTAGGCGTGTACGAGATCAAAGTCACGGGAGAAGCGGCGCACGCCGGAGTTGATCCCGGACAGGGCGCCAGTGCCATTCACGAACTCGCTCATCAAATTCAAACCATCTCTACGTTTACTGACATCAAGCGTGGAATGACCGCCAATGTAGGCCTGATCCGGGGTGGCACCCGCAGCAATGTGATCGCAGCCGAGGCCTGGGCCGAGATCGATGTTCGCGTCAAGACCGCCGCCGACGGCAAAGACATCGACCAGAAAATGAAGGCCTTACGTCCACGAGACTCGCGCTGCAAGATCGAAGTCACAGGACAAATCAACCGACCGCCCATGGAACGCACGGAAAGAGGAGTAGCTCTGTATCGCAAAGCGGCCCAGGTAGCCCAGTCGCTCGGCTTCAAAGTCGATGAACAATCGACTGGAGGCGGTTCGGACGGGAATTTCACGGCCGCTTTGGGAGTCCCTACCTTAGACGGGCTCGGAGCAGTCGGCGAAGGGGCCCATGCGACCAACGAGTCGATCCTGCTGGACCAGATCGCCCCGCGAACGGCATTGCTGGCGGGACTGATCGCTTCGCTATAAGCTCTGTCATTCCGAACGCCTGATTTTGGCGGAGGAATCTCTATGCACAGCCGTGAGGTTGAGGAAATTGGCACCGCTTCCGGTAGTCTCTTTGAGCTAGCTAAATGAGGACACATAGCTCGTCAAAAGGGATTCCTCACCCTAAGACCAGCGGTTCGGAATAACAAAACAGAGCCTCCGGGCCGCGTTCAATTGCTCGCATCTTTTCCGACGAACCCGGGTTTACTTTGACGCAGGCGGCATAAACCGCCTATCATCAGCTATACAGCATTCATTTGGGGGTAGTTCATGTTTGGCGGCAAATTAGGCATTCCTGAGCTTCTGCTTCTGCTCGGCATTGCCCTCCTGATTTTTGGACCGGGCAAGCTGGCCGACTTCGGCAAAGGTCTCGGCGAAGGCATCAAGAATTTCAAGAGCGCGGTAAAAGAAGGCGAGCACAGCACCACGACGGAAGAGAAGAAGAGCTAGTCGTACTCTTTCCCTCCTGACGCTCTACTGCTGCGCTCCAAGCGCTTCCGGTGCATGCTCGCGGAGCATGCGATACACCAGCGGCACCGGCAATCCCACTACATTGAAGTAGCAACCTTCGATGCGCGAGATCCATCGCGATGCGATGCCTTGGATCGCGTATGCGCCTGCCTTGTCCATCGGCTCGGTTGTCGCGACGTATGTGTAGATCTCCTCTTTACTGATCGGCTGCATGAATACGGTTGTGATTTCGGCAGCGTCGTGCGATTGCCATGTGCTGCCCTGCTTCCACATCAGACACACGCCCGTAATCACATAGTGACTGCCGCCGCTCAGCATCTGCAGCATACGTGCGGCATCGTCGGCGTCGCGCGGTTTTCCCAGCGGAGTTCCCGTTTTGAGATCGAGTACGACTTCGGTGTCTGCAGCAAGAATGGCATTATCGTCATTCGAATGCTGAGCGACTGCGCTCGCCTTCTCGCGTGCTAGCCGACGCACACACGCTTCCGGCGTCTCCCCTGGCCGATGTTCTTCCGGCGCATTGGATGGTTGTACCGAAAAAGGAATCAGCGCGTTTCGCAAAAGCTGCTGTCGACGCGGAGACGCAGATGCGAGAATGAGCATGACCTACTCTAAATTGGGCGCGGCAAGATCTGATATTTCGCGCTTTCCTGATTTCGCGATTTCGTGATTCAAATCACATGTTGGGAAATGTCTTCACCGCAAGATCGTTCTCAGCAGATTTGCTGTTTGTATCTGCTCGTTCCGCGAAGCATTTTCTCGCGCGATTCCCGACAGGTGATCGGAGACGGCAATCACTGCGGCGTTCCCGCTCAAATACATCCGTGCCGACGGATCATCGATGCGCCATCCGTTTTTGTAGCGAATCAGATGAAAACGGACAGCCTGGGTTGACGACTTTCCATCCGCGGCATCGGCCGTAAGATGACCGGCTACTCGAATCTTTGCATCGACTGTTCCTGAGCTTCCCTGCAGATGTAGCCGCTCGATTTTGAGCGACTCGACGATGACCAGGTCGCTTGCTTCCTCCCATCGATCCTGCCGCTCGTCTGAAGGGTTGCTCCAGAGCTGCAAAACGGCTTGCTCGAATGCAGCCTTTGTCGGCCGTTCCCGATTCAGGAAAATGACTTCTGTGTACTCCGGTTTTAGAGGCGCCTGCACTGCCTTCGCCGCTGACTTTGGCTCATCCGAATCGAGTTCCGGCGTCGCAGAGGATGACTCGTCGGCCGCGGCTCGCAACGTATTGGCACTGAACGCGCGAACGCGCTCGCCCGCATGCAGCAGATAACGAAAGAACCGCACCGGGCCCCGTCTGCGCCATACCGGAGAATCGTACATGTCCACTTTGGGCCCAGTGCTGAGAGCGCTGTAGAAGGAATGCTCGCTGGGATCCACGACGAGACCGACGTGACCGCGCCACACGATCAGATCGCCGGGCTGCGGTGTCCGTACTCGCTCGAAGGTGTCCACGCCACGATAAAGATCCATGGAAGGCGCGTACGTATAGTGCAATCCCGCAAGATCGTAGATATCGTGCACCAAATGCGAGCAGTCCTCTTCCGGATCGATTTGGGAACTATTCTGCCGCGCATTCTCTACGATCGCGGCTCCTTCGCGCCAAGTTAGCGGGCGCGCATCATTTTCGCTGCGCGCGCTCGTGCTTGATTCGGGTGAGACTTGCGCGCACAGAGCACATCCGACCAGCAAATTGAAAACCAGGAAAAGAGACTTCATAGCTACTCTGAATCCAACCCAAGTTTGATGCCGAAATCTCGTAAAGCGAGCATAACGAAAGTGCCTGCGGCTTTGGATCAAAGTCGATTACCAGGTATGTACTTGGGAGTAACCGACTCAAAAACCGCCACGGATCACACGGATTTTACGGATTGCGCGGATCAGATAGGGAAAACGATTCGGCCACGAGAATGATTCGGCCACGCTCAAAGCTCGTCTTTGATCCTGAGATCGTCCGTAGCATCCGTGCGATCCGTGGCGGTTTTCCGAACCAGCCTCATTTACACTGAACTCCCAATTTCCTTCAGGAGAGCCGATTGAACTTCGCAAAACGCGCAGTCCTGTTCGTGCTGCTTGCGGTGAGCCTTTCAACCGCGCAGATCGATAGCTCTACTCGCGAACTCTCACGCGACATCTTCAAGCAACTGATCGAGATCAACACAACCGATTCTGTCGGGAACGTGACCACGGCCGCTGAAGCCATGGCGCAGCGGCTGCGCGACGCTGGTTTTCCCGATTCGGACATTCAGGTAATCGGTCCAAATGATCGCAAGAAAAACATGGTGGCACGTCTGCACGGAAGCGGCAAACATAAACCTGTACTGCTGATCGGACATCTCGATGTCGTCGAAGCCAAGCGGAGCGACTGGACCACTGATCCGTTTCAGTTCGTCGAGAAAGACGGCTATTTCTACGGACGCGGCACGCAGGACATGAAAGGCGCCGACGCCGTCCTTGTCACCACGATGATCCGCTTCAAGAAAGAAGGGTATCGTCCCGATCGCGACATCATTCTCGCCTTGACCGCCGACGAAGAAGGCGGAAGCTCCAACGGAGTCGAATGGCTGGTGAAAAACCATCGCGACTTGATCGATGCGGAGTTCGTGCTCAATCCCGATGCCGGCGGAGTGCAGCTGGAAGGCGGTAAGCCGCTGATGATGGAAATGGACGCCACGGAGAAGCTCTATTCCGACTATCGCCTCACCGCGACCAATCCTGGCGGACACAGCTCTCTTCCGGTTCCCGACAACGCCATCTATCACATCACTGACGCGCTCTCGCAACTCGAGAAATTTCAATTTCCCTTCGAACTGAACAACGTCACGCGCGCGTACTTCGCGGAGATGTCGAAGATAGAGAGCGGGCAGCGAGCGGCAGACATGAAAGCCATCCTCTCCAATCCTCCGGACCAGCAAGCACTTGCGCGGCTCTCGCAGGATCCAATCAACCACGCACTGATGCACACGACTTGCGTTGCGACACGCATCGATGGTGGCCATGCCAACAATGCACTTCCCCAGACCGCTCACGCGAATGTGAACTGTCGCATTCTTCCTGGCCACGGAATCGACGAGACGCGCGCGACGCTGATCAAAGTTTTCAACGATCCAAAGGTCACAGTAAATGACGTAGCCAATAACGGTGAGATCGAAACCGGACCGTCCCAGCGAAAATCGTTTCCGCCGCCTCCGTTGCTGCCGCAGGTTATGAAACCGCTCGAGCAGATCACGCAACAGATGTGGCCGGGCACACCGGTTGTGCCCTCGATGGCGACCGGAGCTTCTGACGCGGTGTACACGATTCCGGCCGGGCTGCCGACCTATGGCGTCTCCGGCCTGGCGCTGGAAAACAACGATATTCGTGCGCATGGCAAAGATGAGCGCCTGCCGATCAAGTCGTTTTACGACGGCGTGGATTTCTACTATCGCTACTTGAAACAAGTTACTTCGGAGGACTACAAATAACAGTTCCAATTTTGTACTCGGCCAGTGCCGCTGGAATGTATTCTGCGCGCGCAACGAAACGGGCGCATCGCGCATCCTACGCAGCGCAGCAGCGTATGACCGGCCCCCGCGCTGAGGTGCGGCGCCATGAGCAGTCAGCCGAACATCGAGCCTCCTCGCGAAGATTCGTTCGACGCGAACTTCTGCTCGCGGCTCATTAACTCGCTCGATGCCATCATCTGGGAAGCCGACGCCAAAACTTTTCAATTTCGATTCGTAAGTCCGCAAGCCGAGCGCATCCTCGGGTTTCGTCCGGAGCAGTGGATCAGCGAACCTGATTTCTGGCGCAAGCACACGCATCCCGACGACGTCGAATGGTGCGCAGCCTTTTGCCGCGATTGCACAGCGCGCGGCGTCGATCATGTTTTCGAGTACCGAATGGTTGGACCCGATAATCGCGTCGTGTGGCTCCGCGATGTCGTCACTGTAGTCAACGATCCTGGGGAGCGTCCTGTGCTGCGCGGGCTGATGCTCGACATCACGGAACGCAAGCGCGCCGAAGAGAATCTCACGCGAATCAGTACGGCCGTCGAACACTCGAGTGATGGCATCGTGATCGCCGATCCGCCGGGAAATTCGCTCTACCATAATCCTGCTTTCATCAAGCTCACTGGATACGACATAGAAAGCATTAAGCCCATCGGCGGTATTCCCGCTTTGATCATCGATCCAGCTCTTCAGCTGCAGATCCGCGCAGCCGATCGAGCCGGCGCTTCGTGGCACGGAGAAGTCGCGCTGCGCACAAAGCCGGGCCGCACCAAGGTGTTTTACGTGACTCGTGATCCCATTCGCGATTCTCAGAACCGTGTGCTGGGCGTGGTCAGCATTTGCGAGGATCTGACCGAGCGCCGCGAGATGGAGCGCCAATTCCGCCATGCGCAGAAGATGGACGCAGTCGGACGTCTCGCCGGCGGTATCGCTCATGATTTCAACAATCTCCTCAACGTGATTGGCGGCTACGGCGAGCTTTCGCTGATGCGGATCCATGCTGACGATCCCATCGCCCGCTATCTGCAAGGCATCCGCCAAGCGGTGGAGCGTGGAGGCTCGCTTACGCGCCACCTGCTTGCATTCAGCCGCCAGCAACTGCTCGAGGCGACGGTGCTGAACCTGAATCAGGTAGTTGAAGAAATGTCTGAGATGCTCCGGCGCGTGATTGGTCCGACGATTGAGTTCAACACGTCCTTCGATTCGCAGCTGCGGCCGATCAAAGTGGATCGAGGTGAGCTCGAGCACCTGATCATGAACATCGTGGTGAATGCTCGCGACGCCATGCCTCAAGGCGGCGTGCTGGAGATCCGCACGGCGAATGCAACTATCGATACGCAGAACTCGGCCGCGCGCGCGCATCGCGTACAGGCGGGAGAGTATGTGTTGCTCTCCATCCGTGATTCCGGAATGGGAATGGACGCCAATACGCAGCAACGAATTTTTGAACCATTCTTCACCACCAAAGAATTCGGCAAGGGCACTGGGCTTGGCCTTTCCATCGTCTATGGCATCGTGCAGCAAAGCGGAGGCTTCATCACCGTGCAAAGCGAAGTGGGCCAGGGCAGCACGTTCGAGGTGTATCTCCCCCAGGCTTCCGGAATTGCGCAGCCGTCTACGCATGACGAACATGCGGCAACGCGCGAAAAAACGCACCACGGTACCATCCTGCTGGTGGAGGATGAAGCAGCTTTGCGCGAACTTACTCGCGAGGCCCTTGTCGCCCGCGGCTACGACGTGCTCGAAGCCCCAAATGGGAATGAGGCGCTCGCTCTGTGCCAGAGTCATTCCAGACCCATCGACCTCATGATTACCGACGTAGTCATGCCTAAAATGCGCGGCGACGATCTCGCGCGCCGAGTTAAGGAACTCCATCCGGAAGTCCGCGTTCTTTTCACTTCTGGCTATGCCGCTACCTCAATCGTCGAAGCCATCGAGAACGCTTCGTTCCTGCAGAAGCCCTATCGCTTCCGCGACCTCGCTGAACGTATTCGACAGATTCTCGATCAGCCCAATCACGAACAGAACCGCCGCCGGTAGCCGGTGGGTCGGAGATGGCCGGATGGCCAGCTCCGAGACTCGTTGAAGCGCGAACTGTCGATTAACGCAGCCGCAAAACACGCGGCTGCCCCACTGTCTACCGGCGGCGGTTCTGTTCGTGATTGCGGAATGCTTTAGTCTGACTACATGGAGATTCATCTCACTCCAGTTGAAGCTCGCGTTCTCGGCTCGCTGATCGAGAAAGACATCACCACGCCCGACTACTATCCGCTGTCGCTGAACGCGCTGGTGAACGCATGCAACCAGAAGAACAATCGCGAGCCGGTCATGAATCTTGGCGAGAACGCTGTACGCGACGCCCTCGCCGGCTTGCAGGATCAGCGTCTGGCTGGTCCTGCCCGTGGCGCCGATAGCCGCGTGATCAAGTACGAACACCGCCTGCAGGAGGTGTTTAATCTCACGCGCGGTGAAACCGCGTTACTGTGCGTCCTGTTGCTGCGCGGTCCACAAACTCCCGGCGAGCTGCGCGGACGTACCGAACGCATGTTCCGCTTCGAACACCTCGACGACGTCGAAGCCGCGCTGCATCGCCTCATCGAACGCGAGCCTCCCCTGGCAAAGATCTTGCAGCGCCAGCCGGGGACCAAAGAAGCACGCTACGCGCATCTGCTCTCGGGCGAACCTCAGCAGGATGCCATCACGTCTGCCAGTCCAGCGGCAACTTCGGTCGATGGCGATCGCATCGGCAGACTCGAAGCTGAATTAGCGGAACTCCGGCGGGAAGTGCACAGTCTGCGTCAGGAGTTCAGTGACCTCAAGAAGCAGTGACGGAACCACCGCCGATAGGCGGTGGGTCGGTGCTGGGCGCTTCGCCCAGCACCGAGCAAGAGTGAACCTGAGTGCCAGAAGAAGCGCAGCCGCAAAACCCGCGGCTGCCCCACCGGCTACCGCCGGCGGTTCGTTTGGTCTCGTCCGATCTCATCTGATCTCGTCAAATCCCATCAGATATCTCGTCGATCCCCGACGAGATATCCCATCGCGCGATCTCATTTAATCTCCTGAGATCCCATCCGATCTCATGCTTCTTGCTCACATGCCATGCGCTCGGCATTCTTCTCAGCCATGGTCAGCCCTTCCAGCAGAACCTTGGCATTCGCCGGAGCGATCGTGCCGTTGGCCAGGCGCTCACAAACGCGCAGAATGGCGATCTGCAAGGCTC
Source organism: Terriglobales bacterium (assembly GCA_035764005.1). Taxonomy (NCBI): domain Bacteria; kingdom Pseudomonadati; phylum Acidobacteriota; class Terriglobia; order Terriglobales; species Terriglobales bacterium. The sequence goes on along the minus strand of DASTZZ010000078.1, from coordinate 21,960 downwards.
GCCGATCTTCCAGCACTGGAAACTCGACCGCTCCACTGCGCGCGAGGTTGTGAAAGAAACAAAACTTCTGCCCTCCGACCGCCGGCGATCCACATCGCTGTGCATTGGACTTGATGTGCTCACAGCGCGGCGCCAGGCGCGCTGCGCGCAGAGCTTCAAGCCTTCTGGCCTTACGTTCCATCTTGCGACCTTCCTCGAGCAACATAACCTGCTGATCGAGTTGTTCGGTGGTGTCGGCAACGTCCGTTAACCCCTGGCATATGTCCTCGATCGGGAGCAACGTCCTGGTCGCTTTCGCAAGCGCCCGCCGGGAGCCTCTTCGCGATGCATAGTCCGGATCGAGCTGCGCAAGCCTGTCGTTCAATTCGTTTAACTCCTTGATTCTTTGTCGCAGAAGCAGCTGAGCGGACATGGGAGCTACCGCAACAACTTCGGCAGTCTGGATTGCCGTTTCCTCAGAGCGTCTTATTTCGGAGTTCAATTGCGAATGTTCTGCTGACGTCATAACAGTTCGTTCCTCACTTACTCTCTACTTCTGTGCTATGACGAAAGCAAAGAAAAGTCAATAGGAATGTAGAGGTGCAGGTATAGTTTCATTTCGGGAATCGTGAGCAGGTAAGCAGCCAAACCCAGGCAGGAGACGGGAAATACATTCCCAAGGCGCTCAAATCATCTTCCGGCAATAGGAGTTAAGAGCGACGGAATTTTATCCGTCGCTCTCAAATTTTGGGGAATCTGTTACCCCGGCGAGTTAGTACGGTGTGCCTGGGCCGCCTCGGATTATCTTGGGCAAGCTACAAACATCGGTGATGGATTGCGTTTCCCTAAACCAGCAACGACTTTCAATAGAAACATATCGATAGCGTTGGCGAGAGCAGAGCTCCCGCCAACACTATCTACATCTTTAGAACGAGAATTTCGCAACGAGCTGCATGGTTCGGGCGTTGTTGTGGAACGTCAAATCGGGACGATTGAACTGAGTCGGATTCGCCGCGTTGACGAAGCTGGTAATGGAGGTGTACCCAAGCGGCGCAACATCGTTCACGTATCCGGGAATGTATTGCGAGTGATTGAATACGTTGAAGGCCTGGGCCTGGAACTCGAACGCAGTACTTTCGGTGATGTTGAAGCGCTTCAGAAGAGTGAGATCCCAGTTGTTGGTTCGAGGCAACGGAATGGTGTTTCGCTGCGCGGTGGCGAACGCGCCGAGTCCCGCCTTGATGTACTGAGCGCTGGGATTTGTAGCCAGATAGGCAACCGTTGCTCCGGCCGAGTTCGTCAACGCTGTAACGTTTGATCCCGTTCCGGGAACGCCCGCAGGGTTGAAGATGGTACGATCGGGAGCGGAATCACCATTCTGGTTGCTATCGGTAATACTCTGAGCAGTGAAGTACTCCGGCGTTTGGAACTGCCAAACGGGAGCAATCTCCCAATTACCCACCAGGTTCTTCGCAAACCAATTGGCGTTCTTGAAGAACGGCAGATCGTAGATCAGTTCGAGGCTCACGCGATGACGGCGGTCCAGGGCAGACGTGCCCCAATCGGCCGCAAGGTTCTGCGAGTTCTGAGCTCGACGCGGCGTCAACTGAGTGCTGAACACCTCGGCAGTTGAGTTGTCTTCTGCGTGGCTCCACGTCCATGCTGCCTGGAATTGAAGACCATTGGTGAATGACCGATTCAGCTGCGTCTGCAGGCCATGGTAGACCGACGCACCAAACGGCTGATAAGAGGTGATTCCGGAAGTAAATCCTGCCGCAGCGTACGCGGGCAAGGTACTGCTCAGAGCCTGAATGCTCGCGAGGGTGGTGGTGAGTGCATCGAGTTGCGCTGGCGTGGGAGCGCTCAGATAAGTGGGCAGGAAATTGGTGGGAGTCACCTTTGGCTGCTTGTTCAGCTGAATCTGTGCCGGCAGGTGAATACCACGTGTCCCCACATACCGGATCTCGGCAGTGTACTTTCCACCGAAGCTATGCTGAACACCGAAGTCCCAAGTTTCGGTGTAGGGTAGCGTCTGGTTGGGAACATAGCCAGTGGTAGCCGCGCGAGCTTTAGCAGCGCTTGCGAAGGTCTTCAAGCCGCTACCGCTTCCAGGAGGCAATCCGCCCTTGGAAAGGAATCCCGTATCGCTCCAGGCGCAACCGGAAGTCCCATTCACACTTTGCTGAACATCGCAGGTGCCGCCGAACTCTGGCGGAACCGTCAGCAGTCCGAAGTTATCGAAGAGGACGTCATAGGCCATGCCGAAGCCGCCGCGAATAGAGGTCGTTCCCGAATTTCCGGGCGAGTAAGCGAAGCCCACGCGGGGTGCGAAATTCTTGTACTGCGGCTGTGGCTCGCTAAAGGTGAGGACTCCAGGCGCGCTGGCGATCGAATTCAGCGTCTGCAGACGCTCGGTGAAGGGTACGGAAGTAAATTCGTACCGGAGACCGAGATCGAGGGTGAGGTTCTGGCTGACCCGATACGAGTCGGCGCCGTAAACGTAAATCGCGCTTTGATCGCCGTAGTAGGTGTTATTGCCGGTGGAGCGCTGCGCAAATACATCGGGCACAACGTCGAGCAGATACTGGCTGAAGTTGCTCCACTCGTAGTCGCCCCGCGAACGCTGCGTGAAGCCCTGAGGCGAGATGTACTTTCGACCTTCGATTCCGAACTTCAGATTGTGTGCGCCTTTCACCCAGGAAATGTTCTCGGTCGCCTGATAAACGTTCTGGATGCCGAACTGGGGAGCGTTCGGATCGGGTCCAACCTGGGTTGCGAGGTCATCGAAGTTCAAATTCGGGAAGCTGTCGAGGCCGGGGAACTGCTGCGGGCCCACAGGAAAGAATTGCGAGTTCCGGTTATATCCCAGCCGAAATTCGTTGGTCACAGTTGGTGAGAATGTGTGAAATTCGCCTAGGGTAAAAATGTGGTTGCGAACTGGAATCGGAGTCCAGAAGGTCGGAATGTTCGCGGCGGTGTCCTGCGTGTCCTGCTTTTGATAGATGTAGCGGAAGCGAATCTGGTCAGACTGGCCAGGATTGAAATCAACACTATTTACAGTCGTAAGTGTGTTGGTGAAGTTGGAAGCACCTACCGGGATTTCGCCGACGTGATAGGTGCCGGTGAGAGTCCCGCTGGCATCGAAAAAGTCGTTCAGCTCATTTGACGGCGTATTCAGACTGGAATCCGAAAATCCGCAATCAGGTCCGGTAGGAGAGGCAGCGCTGCCAACGTATTTCTGGTACTGCTGCAGGTTGTTGGCATTGATTGCGCCGCCACCGAGCGCCGCGATCTCCGCATAGCCCTGTGAGGTCGGGGCGCATGCAAAATAGCGAGTATCGTGGCCGATGTTGTTGTACTCGGTGTTGGTGAAGAAGAAGAGCTTGTCTTTTACGATCGGGCCGCCGAGGTTGCCTCCGAACCGATTGTTGTCGTAGCGCGGATTTATGAACGGACCCGGCTGCTGCGTGCGTGCGTCGTTCGCGTCAATGGCGTTGAGATTCCTGTTTTGGAAAAACTCATATGCCATGCCGTGGAAGTGATTGGTGCCGCTCTTAATCGTCTGGTTGAACTGCGCACCGGAGGAATGTCCAAATTCCGGATTGAACTGGTTTTGAAGAACCGTGAAGTTTTCGACGGCATCATTGGGAACCTGCACAACAGGTCCGGTTACCGACTTGGAGTTGTTGTCCACGCCTTCAATCATGAAGTTGTTGTTGCGCGGGCGCTGCCCTGAAACCGACGGTCCGGTACCAACACCAATGCCGCCAGCCGACGCCACGCCTGCGTTGAGGAGCGACAGGTTCAATACTCCCGATCCGGTGGCTGCCTCCGGCAAGTCTGCCATCTGCTTCGCTTCAAAGGTGCTCTGGATCTGAGGTGTCGTGGTGTCAATCGGCGCGGCTTGTGCTGAGACCTCAACGGTCGTCGAGGTGGCTTCCGCGGCGGCAGTCACGTTGGCCGTAATCGTCTGGTTCAGGCGCACCATCACCTGCGCAACTTCGCCCTTTAATCCCTGGCCGTTGACGCTGATTCTGTAGCGGCCTGGAAGAAGATTAGGCAGACGATATTCGCCGTTTGCGTTTGTCTTCGTGCTGGCCTGCACGCCGGTATCAATATTCGTCGTTAGAACGTCGGCATTGGGAACAACAGCGCCGGTCGTGTCAGTTACGACGCCAACGATATCGCCGCTCGTGACCTGCGCAACCCCGGATTGCGGAACAAGCCACACCATGGCCGAGACCGCAAAAGCAAAAATGATCGACTTCAATACACTCTTCATTTCTTTTGAATTCTCCATATTCAAGACCAAACGATAGTGAAGTGCATCTGGAATTCCATCCCTTTCACTCGGATTTTCAACATGTTACGAGCAACAACTCGGAAGTTGGTACAGAAAAGCGGATTGTTGCGCCAAATAAATTCAGAAATCTGTATGTTGGTCCCAGTATTATCGCGGTTCAGCCCGCGATTTGCGTTTTCAGGCCCGATTCCGTTGTTGCTCAAGCAATCTCGCTCAAAACAGGTAGTGACTTTGTGGCGCAAAACAAAAGGCACCGCCGAAGCGGTGCCTTTGTAGCGAGTACTGAACTGTCTAGAAGTAAATCTTCGCCGCGAGCTGAGTTTGGCGTCCGGGAGCCGCAGAGGTGACGCGCCCGAACGTTCCGCTCGTGATCGAGTTCGAGATGTTGTTTACCGAAGCAGGATTGTAGAAGTTGGTATGGTTAAACACGTTGTAGCTCTCTAACCGGAGCTGGATGTACCTGCTCTCATTTCCAGGCCAGAAGTAAATATTCTTAAAGATCGCTGCATCTGTGCTGTTGATACCCGGTCCATGCAGCGGATTTCGATGCGTGTTCCCGAAGGTACCAATTGCTTCGGTCTGGAAGCTCGTAGGATCGAACCAGAAATTCTTTCCCACGCGCGGATCCTCGAACCGGATCGGCGCGACCTGGTTCGGAACATCGGGGCAAGCGTAGAACTGGAAGTTGGACGTGCAGAACAACGACAGCGATCCAGAGCTTGTGCGGATGTCCACCGGGAAGCCAGTGGCAAAGGTCATGATTCCACTAATTTCCCAGCCTTTCCCGACCACATCGGGGAGCCAGTGCAGTCCGGGGAGACTCTTCCAGCTCGGGATGTCGTATACCGGGCTAATGACGAATCGATGACGAACGTCAAATCCCGAGTCACCGATGTTCAAGCCGGGCACGAACTGGTTGTATCCACGATTTGCGCCACCGAATCCGGAGTTTTCAAAGCTGGATCCGTTGTCGATTGCGTGGCTCCAGGTGTAGCTTGCCTGGAACAGCAGTCCATGTGTATAGCCCTTGGTGGCGCTCAATTGCAGCGAATGGTAATTGGAAGATCCGATCGTGTCGATAGTGCCAACACTGGCTATCTGGTCCCCGGGGGCAAAAGCCGTATGCGTCGGGAACAAGACCGATTGATTGATGCGGTTCTTAGCCGAGGAGCAAGTCGAACTCGCGAGGCAAGCGTCGTGCCCGGCCTGCGTGATCGGATTGCCTTCGTACGTGATCTGTTCGTGACGACCAAGCGCACCAACATAGCTCATTCTTGCCACGATGTTGCTTGGTAACTGCCGCTCAATGGTCAAATTGAAGTTTTCCGAATACGGGATTCGGAAGTGTGGGCTGTAGAGGCTGATACTGATCGGTTCAAAGGGAGTGAAATCGACCGGCTGTCCGGGTGATGGGAAAGTAAATGGGAATTTGTTTGTAAATGATTGGCCAGTGTCGATGTCCACGTACGGATTCGCAAACGATGGCGTTCCCGAAACATTCGGCGCGACGGTGAAGTCAGCAGCGCCTGCCGATCCCAATCCGAAAGGAGGAGCTCCCAGGTTCTGCAGTGAAGTTTCCTCTTCCGTACGATTGAAGTAGATCCCATAACCGCCGCGAATTGAGAGCTTTCGCGAGTCGCCACCGGAAAGGAATCCGAAATTCGGAGCATAGGCGAAGCCAACGCGGGGTCCGATGTCCTTCCAAGCGGTCGTTGCTCCGCTGGCATCGTTGCACCCTTTATCTCCGGGATAGTTCAGGCCGGTGGGAGCAGTCGGGAATATGGTTGAGGTCTGGCCCGGAATAAAGCAGTTGGTGCCTTCACCTTTGAACTGCCGGTTGTGGAACGGAGTATCGACCTGCCATCCCGCTCCGTAAGTTATGGTCAAATTGTCGCGGAACTTCCATTGGTCCTGAGCATAGAGGTAATGCTCGTAAGCGTTAGCGTTGATTACGCCTCCTGCTCCCTGGCCATAAGTATCGGGATTCCCCAGAAGAAAATCGAGCCCTGCGTTTAGCGTGCTGAATCCGCCCGTTCCGCCGAAGGAATAGTTCCCGTTGTTATTGCCGAAGAAAGGATTGTCAACGTTGAATCGCCGCCCTTCGTATCCGAATTTGTAGGAGTGATTGCCGACGATCTTGGAGAAGTTGTCCGTCACCTGATAGGTCTGATCCACACGAGGTTGAGGCCCGTTATTGCTGAATCCCAACGTGAACATGCCAGTCACGCTCATCAGCGGCAGACCCGCCGACTTGGAGTTCTGCGGATTGATCTGGAAGCCAACGGAAGACGGAAGCACAGGATTTTGAGGCTCGACAGCATCAAAATTCAACCGCGAATATCCCAGGCGGAGTTCGTTCAGCGTTGCCGAACCGAACAGATGGGTCCAGGAGGCAGTGTATTGGCGCACCTCTGACTTATTCTGGTCTCCGAAGCCCGGCAAAGTCGCTCCTGTAAAGGGAAGAGTGCGGCTCGATGGCGCATGCTGGAAGACCATGATTCCCAGAAGCTGATCGCTCGCGGTCACATTAGCATCCACTCTCGCGATGCCCTGATCCTGAATCGTTTGCTGCGTCGGATTGAACAGGAACTGATTGTTCGCTGCGTTGGCGAGCGGTACGTACTTCTGGACTAGCGCAGTTGCGATGGGATTAAACGCTGAGGTCGGAATAGAAGCTACGATCGGAGTTCCGAAGCCTCCGGGCTGAAAGCAATCTCCCCAAGTTGAACCAGGCGCGCAACCGACCTTGGCGACTAAACTCCCCGGAATTGGATTGCTCTTACCAGATTTCAAATCAGTCGGAGTCTTGGGATCAGGCTTGTTCCAGAAGTTAACGGCTGACCCAGTAGGTGATAATGCCCAATTGCCGGCGAGCTCTGCGGATGTGAACACGGTGTTATTAGCGACCGTCTGCGGCTGTGACGCTCGATTGCCCTGGTACGACAGGAAAAAGAACAGCTTATCGTGGAGAACGGGGCCACCAAAGGTTCCGCCAAACAGGTTCTGGTGGAATTTGGGAGCGGTCAATTGAAAGAAATTGTGATTGTTCAGGAATGTGTCTCGATAGAACTCAAACACATCGCCGTGGTATTGGTTCGTTCCATTCTTGATTGAGGCGCTGACGATCGCTCCCGAATTGCGCGCATACTCCGGATTTAGCGAACTGCTGACCAGATTAAATTGAGAAAGCGCGTCCGGACTGGGAATGTAAAGTGCAGTATTCAGAGGTAGGTCGTTTGTGTCGGTGCCATTGATCAGATAGCTCGATTGCTGCGCCTGACTTCCATTTGCCGAGAAGGTGCCAAAGCGGTCGCTTGCGGCCTGCACTCCAGGTGAGATGAGTTCGAGCTGCGTCCAATTGCGGCCGATGAGCGGAAGATCGACGATTTGCTTGGATTCGACGACGTTACTCAGCTGGATGCTTGTGGTGTCGACCTGTACCTGGTTGGCAACAACTTCGACTTTCTCACCGGTGCTGCCGACCGCGAGCTTCACATCCTGAACGTACTGTTGATCGATATTCAGCTTGATGCCGCTTGCGGAGAAGGCCTGAAACCCAGGAGCGGTCGCGGCGAGGTTATAGGTTCCAACCGGGAGATTGAGAAGCTCATAATTTCCATTGCTTTGCGCCTTGGCGGTGTACGCGACTCCAGTCTGTACGTTGGTCGCGGTTAACTCGGCTCCCGGCACAACTGCCCCGCTTGGGTCTGTAACCGTTCCACGAATGCGCGCAGTTACGTCGGCGGCCCAGATCGATGCACTGAAACTTGCGATCATCAGGCCGATTGTCAGAACGACCCACAGATTCTTCTTTTGCATCAACACTCTGTTCACCTCTCAAAAACAATTCTTAACGACTCGTTGCAAAACAGAGTCATTTTGCAACTATGTGTCCGTTGTTTGTCCCATCGTAATCTGCTGAAAAGTCGGGTGTTCATCCATGGGATACACCACTCTATCCGCGATAACATATCTTTTGGCCCAATCGGTTATGAATATCCGTAGAATTCACCGGGATTCTGTATCTTCATCCCAGGTTTTTCACAGACTGGCGGGGCGGAGTGCATAGCCTGATCGTTTGAAGATCAAAAAGGCTGGGATTGTCAGGACCGTTTTAGGGATGAACAGAGGGGAGGAATCGAAATCGGCAAACGCGTTCCGATGTGGGATGCGAATTCTTCAGCTAAACCGTCGCGTAATGTAGTCCGAGCAACTGAGAGTTATGAGAATCGATAGAAAAAACAACCCACAACCCACCACGAGAGCGATCATGCGGTTCGAGTATTTGACGTGCATAAAGAAGAGCACGACCAGGCTGGCTTTGGTAAAGGCGATCAGCAGGGCGATGACAGGGTTCCAGATGCCGAAGTCGTAAAATGCGACCCAAGTGGTGAGCCCGGTGAAGAAGAGGAGGGTAATCCAGATGATGACGTAAATCGTGGGTGAAACGATATGCTCGCCGCCGTGCTCTGCCATTCCTTATTCCTCTTCGATTAAAAGGTCAGTACCGTCCGCGGTAGCGGATGGGTTCATCTGATATCTAAAGAAGCACCCATTCGCTACCGCGAACGGTACTGACTGATCTGTTTCTCTGAAACGCCTCTCCTGAAACCTGAAACGCTTTTTCCCTAATGCACCGGACTTCGACTGATCAGGTACAACAACGGGAACAGGAATATCCAGATGATGTCCACGAAGTGCCAGTACAGTCCGAAGTTTTCGACCATCGTGTAATGATGCGGCGGATATGCGCCGCGATACGACTTCCAGATGAGCGCGATCAGAATTCCGGCTCCGATTACCATGTGCAGCGCGTGCATGCCGGTCATCAGGAAATAGAGCGAAAAGAAAATCGACGTCTGCGATGCGACGTCCGGCGGAGCGAGGACTTCGCCCTTGTCCGCGCGCTCATAGTTAAAATCAAAATGGGAGCCGGGGACGTGGTGCTCCACCCACTTCTGGTGGTACTCGACGCCTTTGATGCTCAGGAACACGCAGCCCAGCGCCAGCGTGAACACCAGGAAAAAGATCAGCAGCTTGCGCGCGCCCACCGCGGCGCTGTGGACCGACATCGCCATAGTCAAGCTGGAGCAGATCAGGACCGCCGTGTTGATGGCGCCCAGCGTGACATCGATTGACGAGCTCGCGATGACGAAGGCAGGGTTGTACAGGTTGCGATAGATCAGGTAAGCGGCGAACAGTCCGCCGAAGAACATGATTTCGGTGATGAGGAAGACCCACATCCCGAATTGGGAAGCGTCCTTCTGCTGCTCCAGGGTATCGAACTGTTCCACCAGCTCAGGTTCGTGATGATGATGGAGCTGGTCGGCGGCGATTGTGCTATCCGACAACTTCGACCTCCTCGGTCAGGCTTTCATAGTCGTAGGCTTCCTGCGTGACGATCGGCGTCTCGTGGAAGTTGTGTGTCGGTGGGGGCGACGTCGTCTGCCACTCGAGTCCGGTCGCGCGATACGGATTATTGCCCGCGATCTCGCCATATTTGAGCGACCACAGCATGTAGAACATCGGCATCAGCAGACCGACGGCGAGCACCGACGCCCCTGCGGTTGAGAGCACGTTCAACACCTGGAACTCCGGCGGATAGACGTGATAGCGCCGCGGCATGCCCATGTAGCCGAGCACGAACTGCGGGAAAAACGTCAGATTGAAGCCGATGAAGGTGATCAGCGCCGAGAGCTTCGCCGGCGGTTCCGGATACATGCGGCCAGTCATCTTCGGCCACCAGAAATGCAGTCCCGCAAGATACGCAACAAGCATGCCTCCGACCATCACGTAATGGAAGTGCGCGACGACAAAGTAAGTCGCGGTCACGTGTACATCGACGCCGAGGCTGGCGAGGAAGAGCCCAGTGAGTCCACCGATCGTGAACAGGCCGATGAAGGCGATAGCGTAGAGCATCGGCGTATCAAAGTGGATCGATCCTTTGTACATCGTAGCGGTCCAGTTGAAAACCTTGATGGCCGATGGAATGGCGACGATAAAGCTGAGCAGCGAGAAGACCAGAGCGGAGTAGGTCGAGATTCCAGCGACGAACATGTGGTGCGCCCATACCAGGAAGCCGAAGACTCCGATGGCCATGCTGGAGAAGGCCACTGCGCTGTATCCGAAGATGCGCTTGCGCGAGAAGCAGGGGATGATCTCGCTGATCACGCCGAACCCGGGCAGGATCATGATGTACACCGCCGGGTGCGAGTAGAACCAGAACATGTGCTGGAAGAGCACGGGATCTCCGCCAAGCTGCGGATTGAAGATCCCGATATGGAACCCGCGCTCCACCGCGACGAGAAGGAGCGTGATCGCCAGCACCGGAGTCGCCAGGACCATCACCACGCTGACGGCGTATTGCGACCAGACGAACAGCGGGAGACGGAACCACGTCATGCCCGGCGCGCGCATCCGGTGCGTAGTGACGATGAAGTTCAGCCCGGTAAAGATCGAGGCGAAGCCCGCGATCATAATGCCGAGCGCCGCAGCTATCACATGCGTGTTCAGGTACTGCGTGCTGAGGGGAGTATAGAAAGTCCAGCCGGTATCGACGCCGCCGCTGATGATCGCGGAGAAGGTGAAGCAGGCGCCGATCATGAAGATGTACCAGCTCGCCAGGTTGATCTTGGGGAAGGCCAGGTCGCGCGCGCCGATCATCATGGGCAATACGAAATTGCCAATCGTCGCCGGAATCGACGGCACCAGGAAGAAGAACACCATGACGATGCCGTGCATACTGAACAGCTTGTTGTAAGTGTCAGACTGGAACAGGTCACCGGCGGGCGTGAGCAATTCGAGACGCATGAGAATTGCCATGGTTCCTCCGAAGAGGAAGAACAGGGTGATCGACACCAGGTACAGCATGGCAATACGCTTGTGGTCCTTGGTCAGAAACCATGACTTAATGCCGAAGCTGGAATTTAGATAAGTATCGGCCGGCATCTCCAGCGCTGCCGGTGCTACGGTTGCGGTACTCATTGCTGCTCCCCTTGGGGCGCCGCACCCTTACCTGCGGCATTTGGCTTCGCCGGAGCGTTCTTGCGTCCGGGCACGACTGCGCCTCGCGGCGCCGGCTCTGTCGGACTCGGCTCAACGGCCGGTTCGGCGGGTGGCACAGCGCTGGTGCGCGGCATTTGAATCGTGTTGGTTCCGGGTTTAGTAACGTCGATACCCTTCTGAATCTTGTCGAGGTTTACCGGCGGCTCCTGCTGCGTGTTGGTTTGTAGCTGTAGTAATTGTCCGTTATAAGTCAGCGACTTTATGTACTCGATGAGCTGAATCATCTCATCTTCGTTCAACTGCCCCTGGAACGTGGGCATGATGTTCTGGAATCCGTAAACGATCTTCGCGCTGGGATTCAGCACCGACTCGCGAATATAGGCTTCGTCGACCGAGACTGCGCTGCCGTCAGAGAGGCGCGCAAGGTGTCCGTAGAGGTTGTAGAGGTTCGGACCGCGCGCGTTGTCCGCGCCGGTGTGGCACGTGGGGCATCCCATGGAAGCAAAGACTTTCTGGCCTTCGGTTGCAAGTGACCCGAAAGCTCCGGAGCCGCGCAGCCATTGCTGATAATCGTCGTAGGGCATGGCGGTCACTTCGCCCACCATCTGCGAGTGGTTGGTCCCGCAATATTGATTGCAGAATAGATGATAGGTGCCCGGCTTGGTCGCCTGGAACCAGACTTGCGTGTAGCGCCCGGGCAGCACGTCCATTTGCGTGCGGAAAACGGGCACGTAGAAGTCATGGACCACGTCCTGCGAGATCAACGTCATGCGCACGGGATAGCCGACGGGCACATGCAGGTTGTTGATCTCGCGCTGTCCGCCGGGATGCTCGAACTTCCACATCCACTGCTTGCCCACGCCGTAGATGGTCATCGCCGCCTTAGGCGGACGTCGCTGTTGGAAGAAGAGCACCGCGCCCCAGGCGAAGATGATCATGGCGATTCCCAGTGGCACGAGCGTCCAGAAAATTTCCAGCGGAATGGAGCCATGGATCTGTACCGGAACCGGGTGCTTGTCTTTGCGATATTTGACGGCGAAGACGCAGATCAGCAGCGCGACCAGCGTAGTAAAGAAGATGGTCACGGCGAGGATGAAGAAGTAGAGCAGATCTACCCGCGTTGACAGCGTTGATGCCGATTCCGGGAACAACGGAAAGTAGCGAGGCAGCATGAGCTAGGCGGCCCTTCCTGAGTCAATTTTCCCGGCGCGCACGTCGCGTCTCACCATAATGAAAATGAATCCTCCGAGCAAAAGCACGGTCGCGATGCCGGAGAGCCGCACGATGCGCATCACGATCGCGCCGTAGTGGCCCGTCGCCGGATCGTAGTGATAGCAGTAGAGAACCAGGGCGTCCACGACAGTGCCAATATGGTTCTGTGAAGCCTGAATTAATCCGAGACGAAGATCTTTGGGGGAGTACTCAATTCCGTAGTAGTACTGCGACAGCTTGCCCTCGGGCGTGACGACCTGAATCCCGCTGGCGTGCGCATACTGCTTGATGCGCGGATCGTAAACGTAGCGGAAGCCGACGGCAGCCGCAAGCTTCTCGATCTGGTCTTCCTGCCCGGTGAGGAAATGCCATCCCTGCGCCGCGGTCGGCGAATGCCGGTTATAGCGGCGTAGATAAACCTCCTTGATCTTGGAAGCATCGGCAGGCGTCTCGCTCGGGTTGATGCTGACGGTAACGATGTCGTAGTCTTTTCCCAAATCGAAACTGACGATACTGAGCGCGCTGGTCATGCCGTTCAGCACCTGGCCGCACAGCATGGGGCAGGTGTAATAAACGAGCGAGAGAATCACCGGGCGCTTGCCGAAGTAGTCGCCAAGGCGAACGTCCTTGCCGGTCTCATCGCGGAAGCGGAGGTCGAGCGGAAGCTGATCGTTTAAGTGCTGATCGATTCCCACTTTGGAAAGGATCGAGGGTTGCTGGGTTGAAGTCGGGCCGGCGGACTGCTCTAATCCGGCGTTCGCGCCTTGGGCGTGCAGGGGAAGGGTGCAGACGAAGGCAAATGCCAAAGCGATGCCAATTGTCTCGAATGCAACTCTAAGATCTGTCATTCTGAGGCCAGCTTTTGGCCGAAGAATCTCCCGCGATGTCTCGGACTTGAATGCACTAGCCAGGCTCTTCAGCGAGAGTCCTCGTGAAGGAGCCAAGACACGGCGTTTCAGTCCGAAAAATTCCCGGAGATCCTTCGCGCAAAAGAAGCGCTTCAGGATGACAGATCTCAAAACGTTCGTCCCTTTCTCGTCCGAATTAACGACTGCACTACTCACAACCCACATCCCTTCTAAACTTTATCGTTCCCGAATCGGTGACCCGCGCTGCTTCGCGTGCGAGCTGCCAATCGAGGGCCTTACGATACCTGTACTCTCCGCAGTTGGAGGCAACGGCACTCCCGGCTGCGCCTGCATCGCAGGCAATCCCTTTTGCACGACGGCGTTCATCGCCGCCTGAATCGGAATGTTCACTTTGCCGGAGTTCTTGTCGATCACGAAATACTCGTTCAAATAAACGTCTTCAGCTTCGCGCATGACAGCCAGATCGCGAACGTCATCGGTCTGCAGGCGCGGCTGCGGCATGCGGGATATACGAACACGCGACTCCGAGTCGCCCATCTCCATCGAGCCGGGCTCCTGCGAGTGGCTCTGGCGCGTCCTCAACTTTGCCGCTGCGGCATCCACCTGCGTTTCTTCGCTGCGCACCCAGGGATCGCGCAGATCCTTTTGATCCTGATTTTGCGCGTAGTTATTGGCGAAGTGGAAGACCGCCCAGAGCACGGTGAAGATCACCGCGCCGGAGAACATGAGCGTAATGATGAATGCCACCACGCCGGTCACGCTGATGTCGGTGCGTTCGTGACGAATGCGCGGATCATCGAGGTGCCGCTCCACGCCTTGCGGCTGCATCGGCTTAGGCGGTTGCATGTTCATGCTCCAATAGCTCTTCCATCTGCGGATCGTAACCGACCAGAATCGGCCGCGACTTCAGGCTGCGAATAAAGAAGAACGTCCAGATGCCACCAATACCGGCGGTCGCCGCCAGGTACATCCAGTTAAATGTCCACTGCGACTGGCGAGCCTGGAAGTTCGGCTCAACGTGCCAGTAAAGGTCGATCATGCGGATCACGATGAATCCTGCGCAGAGCGGTACCATGAATCCCGGCTGCTTCTTGAGGCGGCGCGACAGCAGCAGCGCGAAGGGCACGGCAAACTCAAACAAGATCAAGAAGCGTGACAGATTCAGCCAGCCGCCATTCATGCGGTTCAGATAGAAGCTGATCTCCTGCGGCAGATTTCCAGACCAGGTAATCAGCCACTGCGAGAACGATAGATATGCATAGAGCATGGTGAAGGCGAGCATCAGCTTGCCCAGGTCGTGCAGCTCGGTCTTGCGCAACATGGAGCGCATGGGCTCTTCTTGCGACAACAGCAACACGGTGATCAGGCAGATCGAGAGCGACGTCAGTCCCTGACCGGCGAGGAAGATCAAGCCGAAGATCGTCGAGAACCAGGTCGCATCGAGCGACATGATCCAATCGATCACGGCGAAGCTCATGCTGAGCGAATACACTACGATGCCCAGACCGCTCACATTTTCAAGAATGCGCTGCCAGTCGCGAGCTAAAGGATTTTCATCGCGCTGGATCGACCAGCGACGCAGCGTCGCCGAGAACCACCACCAGATAATGAAGTACAGAGCCCAACGGATGACGAAGAACGGCTCGTTCATCATCAGGTGGTGCTTGTGGATGATGATCTTCTGCGCGTCCCAGGAAAGCTGCGAGAAACGCGGCTCCGTCCAGGGAAAGAGATGATGCATTCCCAGAACGATAGGAATGGAGAGTATCCACAGCAGAGGGAACTGTCCTGCGCCGGCTTCGAGCGCGCGCCGGATGATCAGTCCCCACTTTCCCGCCGAGAGATGGTTGGTCATCAGCAGCGCCATGCATCCCAGGCTGGCGCCAACCCACAGGACGATCCCCGCCAAATATGCGCGTAGCGCGTGATCGAGCGCGTCGGGACCGATGAAGCTGCCGATGATCAGCGCGATGTAGCCGATTGCGCCGACCACGAGCGCGCGCGCCTGATAGCGATCGAGCAGCCACGCCGGCGCCATGCGGTCCTGGGGAATTGTTTTCAGGTGAGCTTCCATACTCACTTCTTCTGTGTCCCTTCTTCCTTCGGCGGAGCTTGCTGCTCGGGACGCGACGCGCCTCCGATCTCCTTATTCATTGCCGGAATGGGGTTCGCTCCCGCGGGAGAGATCTCTTCGCTGCTGCCTTTTCCTCCTGAAGCCAGCGCCTGGTTGAGCGGCACGCCTTCGACGCTGATCTGCGAGGCATCCTGCAGATTCCCCCGCTGATCGGCAGGCACATCGGCCATCGTCCCCGCCTGGGAGTACTGCAAAGCGCGAATGTAAGCCGCGATCGCCCAGCGGTCCGCGGGCTCGATTTGCGCGGCATAATCGGGCATCGCGCCCCAGCCGTGGCTGATCACGTCATAGTAGTGTCCGACCGGCTCCGCGAGATAGCGCGGCAGGTGGAAGTTGGCCGCCTGGCGATATCCCCGCTTGACGATCATGCCGTTACCATCACCTACACGCGAGTGGCAGGGCGAGCAGTAGATGTCATAGCGCTCGCGCCCCCTTTCCATGACCTGCTGCGTAATGGGGAAGGGGAACTGGTCGCCTTCCTTGGCGCCCATCTTGCCAGTGTAGAAGTACGTATCGGCGTGGAGGTCGCCGCGCGCCACGGTTCCCGAAACGGGCATACGCTCGGAGAGGCCATCGCGGAAGAACTCGCTGCTGCGATAGGTAATGTACTTAGGCTGATTGTGCATGTCCTGGCGGCACGCGCCGGTGGCCAGGGCCACGCCAGTCAGGATCGCCAGCCGCGAGGCAAGCTTCAGCTTCGTACGCATGTCTTTATTCCGCATCTGGGAGCCGCCGTTCAATTCGGCACCTCCGTGACTACGCGCGGATTGGTTTGCTCCAGGAATTGCCGAGTCTTCGTAAGATCGAATTGCGGATCTGCGGCTTCGATGCACAGGAAGAATTTGTCCTTGCTGGCCAGCGCGAAATTCGGCGCGTTAAAGACCGGATGATAGGGCATCGGCAATCCGTTCATTGCCAGCATGCCGATGAAAGCAGCCAGCGATGCTCCCAACACCGTGCATTCAAACGTCGGAGGAATGAAGGCCGGCCATGAGTGCCACGGCTTTCCGCCGGTGTTGATCGGATATGCCAGTACGGAAATCCAGTAAGCGAGCGAGTATCCTCCAGTGCCGCCCAACAACCCGCCGATCAACACCACCAGCGCAACGCGGTTCTTATGGAAGCCGATCGCTTCAGCGGCGGGTTCGATCGGGAATGGCGAATACGTATCCATGCGCCGATAGCCGATTTCGTGGGCCTTCTCGGCGGCATTTACCAAATCGGGAACGGTGTCGTACTCGGCCATTAGTCCGTAGATGCCCTCGCGGATCATTGCAGGTTCTCCTCGAGCAGCGGCTGCAGCCTTGATTGCGGGAGCAAGGCTCGCAGTTCAAAAATGGAAATCATCGGCAACACGCGAATGAACATCAGGAATGCAAAGGTAAAGAATCCGAGCGTGCCGAGGAAAGTCGCATAGTCCCAGCGCGTGGCTTTATAAGTTCCCCACGATGACGGCAGGAAGTCACGGTGGAGACTGATCACGACGATCACGAAGCGCTCCAGCCACATGCCGATGTTGACGATGATGGAGACGATCCACAGCAGCACCGGCGAGCTGCGCACTTTACGGAACCATAGCGATTGCGGCAGGACGATGTTGCACGTGATCAGCATCCAGTAGAACGCGCCCAGCGGACCGGTCGCGCGATTCTTGAACTGGAACATCTCGAAGACGTCTCCGCTGTACCACGACATGAACGCTTCAAAGAAGTAGCCGTAGGCGACGATCAATCCCGTCGCGAGCATCACCTTGGCCATGTTCTGCAGGTGACGCGTGGTGATGAAGTCCTTCATGCCGTAGGCCGCGCGGATCGGAATCAGCAGCGTGAGCACCATCGCGAAGCCGGAATAGATCGCGCCAGCGACGAAGTATGGCGGGAAGATCGTCGTGTGCCAGCCGGGCAGAACGGCGATCGCGAAATCCCAGCTCACCACCGTATGGACTGAGAGCACCAGCGGCGTGGAAAGACCAGCCAGCAACAAGTATGCGGTCTCATAGCGCGACCAGTGCCGCGCCGATCCGCGCCACCCCATGCAAAGCACACCGTAGATGATTCGCGTCACGCGATGCTTGGCGTTGTCGCGCAGCGTGGCGATATCCGGGATAAGTCCGGTAAACCAGAACAGCAGCGAGACAGTGAAGTACGTCGAGACGGCGAAAACGTCCCAGATAAGCGGGCTGCGGAACTGCGGCCACACTCCCATCGTCAACGGCAGCGGGAAGAGCCAGTAAGCAGCGAGCCAGGGACGACCGGTGTGCAGAATCGGGAACATGCCCGCGCACATGACGGCGAAGAGCGTCATGGCTTCAGCAGCGCGATTGATAGACGTGCGCCAGCTCTGCTTGAGCAATAGCAGAATGGCGGAGATCAGCGTTCCGGCGTGGCCGATACCGATCCACCACACGAAGTTGACGATGGCGAATCCCCATGCGGACGGGATCGTGATGCCCCAAATGCCCACACCCTGATAGAAGAGGTATCCGGCGGCGACCATCAGAATCTGCACGATGCCGAAGGTCACCAGAATTCCGAAGATCCAGCCGATCGGCGTATGCGGCGTGAGCACGGTGCGCATCACCTTCTCGGTCACCGAGGTGAAAGTGTGCCCCGGCGCAATCACAGGAGGATCGACCAGGTATGGCCGCTGTGATGGAGGCAGATCTGTAAGGCCTTTGGTTGCCATTACGATTCGGCTCCGATATAAGTCTTGCCCGGCATGTCGGTACGATCGCCGATTTCCATATTGGGATTCACCACATTCGCGATATAAGACGTTCGCGGCCGCGTGTTGATCTGCGTCAGTACGCCGTAATTACGGGGCTGCGCCTTGATCTTGGTCACGCGGCTATTAGGATCGTTGATGTTGCCGAAAACGATGGCATCGGTCGGGCAGGCCTGCTGGCATGCCGTCACTACTTCGCCATCGCGAATCTTGCGTTCCGCTTTGGGATCTGTCTCCTGCAGCCGCGTTTCTTCAACCTCTGCCTGAATGCGCGCAGCATTGATGCGCTGCAGGCAGTAGGTGCACTTCTCCATCACGCCGCGGCTGCGAACGGTAACGTCGGGATTGCGCAGCGGCTTGAGACTTGGCGTGGTGTAGTCGGCGAACAGCATGAAATTGAACCGCCTCACCTTATATGGGCAGTTGTTCGAGCAATAGCGAGTGCCCACGCAGCGGTTATAAACCATGACATTGAGACCTTCGGGCGAGTGCACAGTTGCGCCCACCGGGCATACCGGCTCGCAGGGCGCGTTCTCGCAGTGCTGGCACATCATCGGCTGCATAAATGCGCGCGGATTGAGCAGATCGCCGGCGTAGTAGGCGTCGATGCGCAGCCACTTCATGTCGCGACCGATCTTCACCTGCTCCTTTCCCACAACGGGAGAATTATTCTCCGCCTGGCAGGCGATCACGCACGAGTTGCAGCCAACACAGGAGTTCATGTCGACCGCCATGCCCCACTGGTATCCCTTGGTGTAGTCGTAGCCGGGGTACAGCGAATCGTTTTCTTCCGGCGCTTCCTCGAACCTGTCGCCGTGGGCGAAGTCGGGGTTCTTCTTGTACTCGTCGTAGGAGCCTACGCGGATAATGTCGCGTCGTACCGCTTCGGCGCCCTGCACCGAGCGATTCATCAGCTTGGAGTCGCCGTGCGGATCGATCAAGGTAAAGTTCTGCACCACCGCCAGCTTGTAAGTGCCGCCGCTGTTCTCGACTTTTTCCGCGGTTGCGATCAGCGGAGCATTCATGCCGCGAATTTCGTAGGCGTTGAATCCGAATCCATTGCCGACGCGTCCGGAGAACGAGCGCCCGTAGCCCAGATGCAGCGTGATGCTGTTGTCGGGCATGCCGTAGACGACGAGCACCGGCGCTTCGATGGTGCGGCCATCGACGGTGATGCGCAGGATGTCTTCCTGATTCCAGCCGTGCTTCGCCGCAGTATCGATACTCATCATCGCGGCGTTGTCCCACTCCAGACGAATCAGCGGCTTGGGACATTCCTGCAGCCACGCATTGTTGTTGTAGCGTCCGTCGTAAATCGTCGGATCGGGACGGAAGACAACTTCCATGGCGCTCTTGTCGAGCGTCTTGACCTGTGGCGCTCCGCCGCGCGGAGCCAAAGATTTCACCGGCGATGCCGTATTGGGAATGATGCCGTCGTGCAGCCACTTGCGCCAGTTGGTCTCGAAGTCGCCGGCAGCTTTCCCGTTTTGCTTCCAATAGGCGCGGACGGCGTCGTAGGGCGTCAACTCGGGCGTGTCGGTAAACAGCGCGACGACTTCATGCGCGCTGCGCCCACCGTAAAGAGGAGCGATCAGCGGCTGAACGATCGAGCACGTCCCGTCGTAGGCGCGCGCATCGCTCCACATTTCCAGATAATGCGCGCTGTGAATGTGCCACTGCGCCATCCGCGTGGTTTCATTGCGGTAGTTGCAGAGGTGGGCGATCTCTTTGACTTTCGGCATCGCCAGCTCGAAGCCGAGATCAACTGGCGTGTTGTACGCCGGATTGCCCTCGAGGATGACCAGCAAATCCACCTTGCCGGCGTTCATGTCGGCGACAAGCTGCTTGAGTCCGCCGAGTTGGTCGGTCGGCACGAGTTCGACTGGATCGGTGTAGACGATCGTCTTACCGACATTCCCGAGTGCCTGATTGATTTGCGCAGCAAGAACGTGCAGTGCAGGCGGCTGCTGCTCTCCCGGCAGCACGATGGATGCACCGGAGTTCGCCTTCAGATCTTTCGCGAGCGCGGTAAGGAATTTCTGCTGATCCTGCGTCCACTCCTGTGCTGGAGCTGAGACGCCGCCCGCCCCAAGAGCGCTGGCAAGAGCGGCAGCGAAAGGCACGATGTCAGATGCGCGCAGCGGCAGACGATTATCCGAGAGCGCGCCTGCGGTGGTGTGGAAGCTCTCAACCGAGTACAACCGGCTCATCGGCGCATCTTCCGCGAGCTTGCGACGGCTGGTAAACGCGCGCGAGTAAGGAATGAATCCGGGGAACGCCGACGTGTTCAGGAAATCGGCATCGAGCGAGAGCACGACATTCGCGGCTTCGAATTTGTAAATCGGCTCCGCGTATTGCCCAAAGAGCGTCTGCGAAGCCGCTCGCGCCGCATCGCGATTGACTGGATCCCACTGATACCACTTCGCATTGGGGAACTTCTTCAGAACCGTCTGAATCTGCGATGCGAGCGTCGGCGATACAACCGTCTCGCTCAGAAAGCGCAAGCCCGCGCCGCCCGAAGCGGCGGCTTTGGTCTTGTAGACATCGACTGCCCCGGCAAAATCTCCCCAGTTGCGCTGCTCGCCGCGATAGCTCGAACTCGTCGAACGATCTGGATCATAAAGATCGAGAACGGAAGCCTGGGCGAAAACGTCGGTCGCGCCGTTCGATGCGGGATGCTGCGGATTGCCTTCGATCTTCGTCGGGCGAAATTCGTTGCTTTTTACCAGCAGCGGAATGCCGCCGGTCGGGAATGGCATCGTTGTGGCGAAAAATTTCGGGATTCCCGGAATCAGATCTTCGGGCTGGCGAATGTAAGGAACGATCGCTTCGGCTGGCTGCCGCGTGCAGGCCGAAAGTCCGGCGAGCGCCATCGACGCGCCGGCGAGCTTCAGGAAGTTGCGCCGCGAGACGCCGTCCTCTGCTCGATTCAGCTCGGCAACGCCCTCGGGAAACTCGTTTTCGAGGAGCTCTTCAAAGCCAGGTTCATCGATCAGCTCTTCGAGGCTCCGCCAATATGCCTTGCCGGTTGCGGCGGAGAGCCGCTCGCGCACCTGCTGGAGCGTCAACTTGGTTTTATGCGCTGGTGAGGTTTTGATCTGCACCAACTCGGGGTGATTCTCCATGTCTCTCTCTAAACCAATTTCCAGCCCATAGGCCGTCATGCTCGTCGTGCTGTCGTCGTCCAACTGCTCCACCGCTGCCGCAGGTGGTTCTGATCTCACGTCTCAACTGCGCCGCCCGCTACCGCAGGCGGTTCTGTTATCTGTGGCAGGTATCGCAACTTTGAATTTCGTTTGGAGTGCGCACGTGATACTGCGCCACCAGGTATTTGCCCATCGACATCTGATCTTCAAACTTCTTCCAGTGCTGCATTGGCTGGCCGGTGGTCTGGTAATAAGGACCATTCAGGGAACAATTCCCTGTGCCGTCCTCGCAGTACACCGGACTCGCTGTGCTCGGCCCCTTCCAGCCCATATTGAAAATCGGATCGCCTACCGGACGAATGTTCTTCGCCGGATTGCGATGGCAATCGAGGCACCACTCCATCTGCAAACTGGCATGCTGATAGGTGAGCGGCATCTCGTCGATCGGGCCATGGCACGAGGCGCAGCCGATTCCCTTATTGATGTGAATCTCGTGATTGAAATAAACGTAATCGGGCAAATCGTGCAGCTTCGTCCACCAGATCGGAGTGCCGTTGCGATAGCTGGCGCGCACAGGTTCGAGGATGT
>DASTZZ010000077.1 GCA_035764005.1 Terriglobales bacterium | reverse complement strand
CGTTGTTCGCGCAGGATCTTGCTTCATTCGAAAAAAAGACAAGCGTCAAGACGTTGTCCAATGGTCTGACGATCGTGGTCTGCGAACGTCACGAGGCGCCGGTCTTTTCGTTTTACACGCTGGTCGATGCCGGCGCCGCGCAGGATCCAAAAGGGGAAACCGGCATGGCGCACATGTTTGAGCATATGGCCTTCAAAGGCACGACCACGATCGGGACCACCGACTACGCAGCTGAAAAGGTCGCGATGGAAAAAGAAGAGGCGGCATACCAGGCGTATCAGGGTGAGAAGTTGAAGCGCGTTGGCCAGGATCCTAAGAAGCTCGAAGAGCTCGAGAAACAGTTTCTCCAGGACGAGCAGGAAGCCGACAAGTACGTAATCAAGAATGAGTTTGGCGAAATCATCGAACGTGAAGGTGGCGAAGATCTCAACGCCACCACGGCGGAGGATGAAACTTCTTATTTCTACTCCCTGCCGTCCAACCGGTTGGAGCTGTGGGCTTACTTAGAGTCAGACCGTTTCCTCCATCCCGTCCTGCGCGAGTTCTACCAGGAGCGCGACGTCGTTTATGAAGAACGCCGCATGCGCACGGATTCGAGTCCGTTGGGACGAATGATCGAGCAGTTTCTTGCGACGGCGTACATCGCGCATCCGTATCGCAATCCCAATGTGGGGTGGCCGTCCGATCTCACGAACCTCACCCGCACCGAAGCCCAGCAGTTCTTCGATAAGTACTACGTCGCTTCCAACATGACCATCGCGGTGGTCGGTGACGTGAAGCCCAACGAAGTCTTTTCCCTGGCAGAAAAATATTTTGGACAACTGCCGGCTAAGCCAAAGCCGGAAGATCTGCACACAGTCGAGCCAAAGCAGGTTGATGAGCGCAATGTGAACATTCCGGAGCGCTCCCAGCCTATCTATCTCGAGGGCTATCATCGCGGCGATTATCGCGACAAAGATGACGCCGTCTATGATGCGATCTCCGATCTTCTCTCGGAAGGACGTACCTCACGTCTCTATCGTTCACTGGTGCGCGATAAGAAGATCGCCGCCGCCGCAGTAGGATTCACCGATTTTCCCGGCGTGAAGTATCCCAGCCTCTTTGGGTTTTATGCCGTTCCTACGCGCGGGCACACTCCAGCGGAACTCCAGGCCGGATTTAAGGAAGAAATCGACCGCATCAAAACGCAGGATGTGAGCGACGCCGAATTGGAAATGGTGAAAACACGCGCGAAGGCCAACCTCATTCGCGGCCTTGGCGACAATGGTGGATTGGCCCAGCAGTTGGCGATCTACCAGGCTCGCTATGGCGACTGGCGCGAACTCTTCTACAACATCGATCGTCTGCAGAAGGTTACAAAAGAGGACATTCGCCGTGTCGCGAACGCAACTTTCACGCCGACGAATCGGACCGTGGCCATAGTGCAGACGGTGAAGCCGCCAGCAGCGCAAGAGCAGACCGCCCAGAGCCAATAAAGGGAACCAGCGGCGGTAGTCGGTGAGGCAGCCGCGTTGTTAGCGGCTGCGGGCGAAGACGACTATGAACGGCATGACGCCTCCGGAGCTGGCCGTTCGGGCCATCTCCCGCCCTCCGTCCATCGGCGGCCGTTGTGTTGTAGCTTCGGATTCCCTGGTTTCACGCTGCCGGATTTCGGCTGACAATGACTCTCATAGAGCGCCTATGAGCTTCGTCAACACCTTTCGCGGTCTTTACCGTCTGCTGCTTAGCGTTGGCAACTCGCTGCAATCGCTACTGCTGCTCGCCATCCGGCTTTACTGGGGATGGCAGTTCTGGCAGGCCGGCTGGGGCAAGCTGCAGGACATCTCCAAGCCAATCGGATTCTTTACCGATTTGGGAATTCCGTTTCCGGTTTTCAACGCATGGCTAGTGTCGATCCTTGAGTGCGTCGGCGGCGTCATGCTCTTCGTCGGCTTCGCCTCCCGACTTATTTCCATTCCCCTGGTCATCGATATGACGGTCGCGTACTTGACGGCCGATCGCGAGGCTCTCAAATCGATCTTTGCAGAACCGGGAAAATTCTATGGCGCCGATCCGTATACCTTCTGGTTTGCCGCGTTGGTGGTTTTCATCTTCGGCCCGGGCGCATTCTCCGTTGACTGGCTTATCGCGCGCTTTGTTGATCGCCGTTATGGAGAGTCGCCGCGCCCGTTGGCAATGCCGGTGTCGCAAAGACTCTGATAAGCTCGGAAAGCAGCACTCAGCAGTCAGCAATCGGCATTCAACTAGAACATGAGCATGGATATGTTGTGTTTTGCTGATTGCCGATTGCTGAATGCTGAGTGCTGGTCTGCCGATGTTCGCATCGTCGCTACTCTCGATCCTTCTCGTGTTCAGCCTCGCATTTGCGCCTCATCGCGATCCCTCGTTCAAAGTGGGCGGTGGCACCGTCGACGTAAACCTTGACTCCGATCTATCGCAGACGACGCAAGACGAGCTCATGACCTGGGTGCATGATGCCGGCAACGCGATCGTCGCGTATTACGGCCGCTTCCCGCTGTCGCACACATATGTGGAAGTCCGCAGCTTCGATGGGCGAGGAGTCCACAACGGCCACACCTTTGGCGTCGATAATGGCGGCCTGATTCGCATCTCGGTGGGCATTCAGAGCACGCCGGAAGAACTGAAGCGCGACTGGATGCTGACGCACGAGATGGTGCACCTGACCTTTCCGTCAGTCCCGCGCGAGCACCACTGGATCGAAGAAGGAAGTGCCGTGTACGTTGAGCCAATCGCGCGCTTCCGCGCCGGTAATTGGGGCAAAGAGCACGTATGGGGCGAGATGATGCGCGACATGCATCAAGGTTTGCCGGAACAAGGCGACGAGGGCCTCGACAACACCCACACCTGGGGACGTACTTATTGGGGTGGTGCGCTGTTTTGCCTCTTGGCCGACATCGAAATTCACGAGCGTACTCATAACCGCAAAGGCCTTGATGACGCACTGCGCGCCATCATGAACGACGGCGGGGTGATCACAAAAGACTGGGAACTCGACCATGCGTTCTCAGTCGGCGACAAAGCCGTTGGCGTTCCCGTTTTAGAACAGCTTTACGCCAAAATGAAAGACAAGGCGGTGAACGTCGATCTCGATCAGCTCTGGCGGCAGCTTGGTGTCTCCCAGCAGGACGGGATCGCAACTTTCGACGATAAAGCCCCGCTGACCCCGATTCGCGAAGCAATCACGACGGGCAAGCCGGTCAAGATAGGAAACAGCAAGTTCTCCGTCGATAGCTTGATGTCGGAAAAGTGATCTGCGCAAGACTCAAAGCGCTAGGCCCTTCGGCCTACATTCACTGACGATCCGTCCTGCCCAGCTAGAATGGCACTCCATGCCCAAGTCTCAAGTTAAAAACTTTCGCGCCACCTTGGAACGGCTGCGCGGCAATTTGGGATGGATTATTGTCCGCATTCCATTTGACGTGAAGAAGACTTGGGGCAGCGCGCGGCCGAAAGTGCGAGGCGAAGTAAACGGCGCCGTCTTTCGCACGTCAGTTTTTCCTGAAAAGGATGGTCGTGCGTTTCTACTGATCAATAAGCAACTGCAGAAAGATGCCGGCATCGTCGAAGGGATCACCGCAAATTTCAAGATCGAACTCGATACAGCACCGCGTGAAGTCAAGATTCCGGCGGAGTTGAGTGGGATCTTTGCTGAGAGCAAGCGGCTTAAGAAGTGGTTCGAATCGCTTAGCTATTCTTATCGTCGGTGGATCGCGGATTGGATCGCAGAGCCCAAGATCGCAGCCAGCCGCGAGCGCCGCGCCGATCAGATCGCCGAACGACTGATGGAAACCATGGAAGCCGAACGTGAGCTTCCTCCGCTGATTAAGACAGCCTTCGAACGCAATGCACTCGCACGGGAAGGTTGGAGCCGCATGACCGCGCGGCAACGGCGAGGCGAGCTGATGGCCGTTTTCTATTACCGTACTCCGGAAGCGCGCCAGCGTCGTCTTCAGAAGGTTCTCGACTTCGCGAAGAATGTCGCAACTCGAAAGCTGGACCAATCCGATTTGGCTGACGCAATTGACTGACGCTTTTCCTCTATCTGCAGCATCTCTTGCCACATGGCTACTGTGACGCTTCCGGCTGTCGCTCCCTCGCGCGCGGTTCGCCTTCTGTGCTTTGCGGCAATCTATTTCCTCTGGGGAGCATCGTTTCTTGCGATCCGTGTGATCGTCGCCACTGTTCCGCCGATCCTGGCCGCAGGGTTTCGCTTCCTCAGTGCCGGTGTGATCCTGTTCGCGTGGTCGCAACTGCGCGGCCATTCATCTCCGAAGCTGCGTGAATGGCGCAGCGCTCTTCTGTTGGGTGTGGTGATGTTCGCTTGCAATTACGGACCGTTGTTTTGGGCGGAGCAGCGCGTGCCATCCGGTGTGGCGGCAATCATCTCAGCGCTGATTCCGGTTTGGATTGCAATCTTTGAGTGGACACGTTCCGGTTCGGGAATACCGGGGAAATTGATGATCGGTATCGCGTGCGGGCTCGCAGGCGTCATAGTCCTGAGCCTCGCCCCTGGCAGTTTGCACGGCCAACGCATGGACCTTGGCGGCGTTGTTGCATTGCTGGTTGGCACTCTCGCCTGGTCGCTAGGCACGGTGTGGTCGCGGCGTTTGCCGCTTCCCAAATCGAAACCCACCTCCGCCGGTATTCAGATGATGCTTGGCGGGGTCACGCTGACCATCGTGTCTGTTCTGTCCGGCGATGCCCACCGGTTCTCGCCCGCAGAGGTGAACTTGCGTGTTGCGCTTTCCATGGCGTACCTCGTGATCGCTGCGTCGATCGTGGCGTTTACCGCTTACATCTGGCTGTTGGGGCACGAGCCTGCCACCCACGTCGCCAGTTATGCGTATGTGAACCCTGTAATCGCGGTATTGTTGGGATGGTCGATCGCTGGCGAAAAGCTCTCAATCCAGATCGTTTCCGGAATGGTGTTTGTAGTGATCGGAGTGATCGCGGTTCTCCGAAGTGCGCCGTCGCGCACCGCCTGACTCTGGCTCAGGCAGGCGAGGATTCGAAAGTCTCAGAAATTTCCTCTATATTTCTTGGTTCTACTGCAATAACAAAGCAAAGGAACCCACACTTGCGATCTTTCATTCGGTTTTTCTCACTTGCCGCGTGCGTTTTGGGCCTGGCAAATTGCGCTTCCGCTCAATCGCCCGATACATGGTCCTTCGCTGTTTCCGGGGATTCACGAAACTGCGGGGATGTCGTCATGCCTGCGATTGCGGCCGGTGCCCATGCTGACGCCGTGAAGTTCTACTGGCACCTTGGCGATTTTCGTGCCGACTACGACTTCGATCAGGATCTGCTCGCAGCCCCCGAATATCGCGGAAAGCATCCCACGATCTCCGACTACCAGCGTATCGCGTGGGACGACTTCATCGCGCATCAACTCGATCCCTTCGGCGATACTCCAGTTTTTCTTGCCATCGGCAACCACGAACTCGTTCCCCCAAAGACGCGTGCAGACTACCTCCAGCAATTCGCTGACTGGCTTGATGCTCCTCCGATTAAGGCGCAGCGCCTGCGCGATGATCCGCATGATCATAAGCTGCGTACCTACTATCACTGGATGGAGAACGGGGTGGACTTTCTCTCTCTCGACAACGCCTCGCTCGATCAGTTCGATGAAGCGCAAGTCTTGTGGATTGAACGAGTGCTGGCGCGCGATGAATCCGATTCCTCAGTGCGAACCGTGGTGCTCGGAATGCACGATGCACTGCCAGATAGCATCTCCACCGGACACGGCATGAATGAATCGGCGCAGATGGAGCGCAGTGGCCGGCGTGTATACCAGGATCTGCTGACGTTTCGAAACAAAACGAGAAAGTATGTGTACGTCCTCGCCAGCCACTCGCACTTTCTTATTGAAGATGTCTACAACGACGCATGTCACCCGAATCCCGAGACGCTGCTTCCAGGCTGGATCGTAGGAACCGCCGGTGCGATTCGCTACCGCTTACCGAACAACTTAGGCGGAGCCAAGTTAGCGAAGACCGATGTCTACGGCTATCTGCTGGGCACAGTGCAATCGAGCGGTGAAATCAAATTCCAGTTTCGGGAAATCACTCGCGACAAGGTGCCGCAAGCAGTAAATGATCGTTACGGTGACCAGGTGCAGGCTTGCTTCTTCGAAAACAAATCGAAGTACACTCCTGCCGGTCCGGACTGCGCGAAATAACGGAACCGGCGGCGGTAGCCGGTGGGTGTTGCTGGGCGACCAAGCTCAGCAGCTTCGAACTTCCGAAGCACAACGCGCTGCGTTATATCAGGGACTGCCCCACCGCTTACCGGCGGCGGTTCCGTAGCAAACAGCGCCGGTTTGATCAGCATCAGAACAGGCGATGAACCCTTACGACAAATATGGTGAGTACAGCAGAGCTGCCGGCGGCTCTGATAGGGCCAAAACAGCTCTGATCTTTTTAGCAATCGGAATAGGCATCGGAGCGCTGATTTCGTTGCTCGTGGCGCCGCGGTCGGGTTCCGAGGTGAGACAAGCAGTTCGCGGCAAACTCGACGACGCTCGCCGTGGACTCAGCCGTCAGAGCAACCGCGTTCGCCAGAAGGTAATGCCGATCCGCAGGACGCGATAACGGAGCCGTGGGCGGTAGCCGGTGGGTGTGCTGGGCGCCAAGCCCGGCACCAGATTGCCGAAGCATTCGATTGCCTCGTGGGATCGATGAGCCAAACCGCCCGCCGTTCATGTACGGCGGCATTGTTGCTACACATTGATATAGAACGTCGCTCCCGACTTGGGCTTTCCGTCTGCCGGATATTTCAAAGCCGAGAAACTGAACTGCCGATGCTCCCGAAACGGGAACGGCTCAAGCCGGTATTCGTCACCCGAGCGGCTTAACGCGAGCTTGGGACAATCAAAACTAACTGATCGTCTCGATCCACAACATAGATAAAGCGACAGCAAATCGCAGAACTGAAGCGCGTCCACGAGGCTTTCGAGCACTGCGTCCTCCTTCTTGATCTTTGATTTCAACCGTTGCTGGCGCTGTTTCTCACGATTGCGAAAACTCTGCAGCTTGCTCTGGTCTTTATCGCCATTTCGCATCGAGATGCGCTCGAAATGCCGGCTCACGAGAAATCCGCCGATCGGCGCGAACTTCTCAGCGGTGTCTATGGAAGCCGTCCAGGCGCGCAGAAAGTGATCGGCGGCGAAATCAAGGAAGCTCTTCGGCTTCAGCTTCGGATTGGCCCGAAGCTGCTGGATCTGTTCGGCGTCCTCCCTGCTCCAACCGGAATCGTGCAGTGCGATTGAACGCGACACGGTCTCATCGATCGCGCCAAATAAATCTTCGCGCAATGAAGCGGCCAACTCACCGGAAAGGGCAGCGTGCGCCGGTTGGGTGGCTAACCAATAGGACGAAGCTGATTCTCGTTGGCGTTCTTCCACTGCGGGCCACGCCGCAATGGAGTCAATGTTGCGTTCATCAGCGATAGGAAAAATAACCATCGGCTGCTCTTGGCGCCTTGTTTGCTGCTCATCGCTTTTCAAAAACGCGCCTGATGCTGATAATAGATGGTTGAGACGCTCCTTCCAATTCTCCTTGCTGCCGGCCTCTCTGATTCTTGTTCTTGGATTTGCCGCATGTAACAGAAAGTCATCGAAGGCATCTCGTCCGCTGACGCCGCAGGAGCTTCGTGGCCGCGAGATCTTCGCGGCCAACTGTGCCGTATGCCACAACGCTTACAAGCAGGAACCGCTGCAAGGTCCGCCGCTGGCGGGAATGTTTTCCAAGCAGGCTTTGCCGAGCGGCATGCCTGCCACTGACGAGCATGTGCGCAACACGATCGTGAGCGGACGCCGCAACATGCCTCCGTTCAACGGCGTGCTTGATGACAAGCAGATCGATGACCTGCTTGCGTTTCTGCATACGCTTTGAGGATCGCTGAGAGTCTCGTCTCGTAGAATAGAACCAGCAGATGGCCGCCTTTGCCGAACTCGTACAGATCGATCTCGCTCCACGTGTGCCGAAGCCCAAGCCGGAATGGTTGAAGGCGCGTGCGCCGATGGGCGAGAACTATCACGAGCTGAAGAAGCTCGCGCGCAAGCTCGAGCTGCACACTGTCTGCGAGTCGGCGCAGTGTCCGAACATCGGCGAGTGCTGGAACCATCGCACGGCGACGTTCATGCTGCTGGGCAACC
Source organism: Terriglobales bacterium (assembly GCA_035764005.1). Taxonomy (NCBI): domain Bacteria; kingdom Pseudomonadati; phylum Acidobacteriota; class Terriglobia; order Terriglobales; species Terriglobales bacterium. Next base: position 21,353 of record DASTZZ010000077.1, on the reverse strand, counting down.
TGTGCACTCGGCGCTGCGGATTCTGCGCTGTGCCCAAGGGCAGGCCAGAGGCAATCGATTTTGACGAGCCGCGTCGTGTTGGGGAAGCCGTCGCCGCCCTCGGATTGAAGCACGCAGTCATTACCAGCGTAAATCGCGACGACGACAACATCGGCGCAGCCACGGTTTTCGCCGAGACGATTCGTCAGGTTCGCGAGCAAGCTCCCGGATGTCAGGTCGAGGTCCTTATTCCTGACTTTCAGGGGCGAGAAGACGCCCTGAAGATTGTTCTCGCAGCCAAGCCCGAGGTCCTGAACCACAACACTGAAACTGTGCCGCGTCTCTATCGCGCCGTCCGCTCCGGTGCTCGCTACGAGCGCACCCTGAAGCTGCTGGGAAACGTGAAGACCTTCGCGCCGGGAATGGTGTCGAAGACCGGGGTGATGGTCGGCATCGGAGAGACCACCGATGAGTTGCTCGGGGTCTTTCGCGACCTCGCGTCGGTCAACGTTGATATCCTGACCGTCGGCCAGTATCTCCGTCCGTCGCGCGACCACTTGCCCATGACGCGCTACTACCATCCGGACGAGTTCCGCTTCCTTAAAGACGAAGCTCTCAAAATGGGCTTCCGGCATGTGGAATCCGGCCCGTTGGTACGTTCGTCTTACCATGCGCACGAGCAGGCGGAATCGACCGGACTCGTCACCTTGACCTCGCCCGCTTAACCCTGATTAGGTAACCAAAAAATAGTTACCGTCCACTAACATTGATGTTGTATGCTCCTGATACACACTCAGGAGTTAAGTTATGCCGGCAAAGGTGAAGAAGGCCAAGGCGCGCCCGAAGCGCACCATTCTGGCTGCCACAGACGACCATCCTCTCGGCCTGTGGGTCGATAAAGAGTTGCTGCGCAAGCATACGCAGCAGACGCCGCGCACCATTATCCACGGGCACTCCGAAGCCGCCGGCAACCGGTATCTTGAGCTCGCCGATCTCGTTTTGGGAAACGGCAAAAAGAAAAAGCCGTCCGCAAAACGGGAAATTTGACAGCCGATTCGTGCTCCATGTAATCTCACTGGCACAGAGATGAGACAGCTTCACCATCACCGCCATTATCATCACGTGGCCAACGTGTCGGCGGATCGTCTCTAGCGAATTCAAACGTAAATCAAGAGATTCAGACCCGCTGACGCATCTGCTCAGCGGGTTTCGTGTTTTTGCCTTCTGTGCGGATCGAGCGGCTAACGGAGAGGAAATGATCAAGATCGATTTCGACAAAATGGAAGGCCTCGTGCCCGTCGTGGTTCAGGACAACGCCAATGGCGATTTGCTGATGGTAGGCTTTGCCAACGCTGAAGCGTACAGGCGCACGCTCGAGACAGGATTTGTGACGTTCTTCAGCCGCACGCGGCAGAAGTTGTGGATGAAGGGAGAGACCTCGGGCAATCGCCTGCGCGTGATCTCCGCTTCGACGGACTGCGATAACGACTGCCTGCTCTTCCGCGTGGAGGTGGAAGGAGATGGGCTCGTCTGTCACGAAGGTACGCGCTCCTGCTTCACCAAGAACATCGAGGTCACGCCCGAGCTCGAGGTGAAGCGATGAAGATTCGCCTCGGCATTCCCAAGGGCAGTCTGCAGGACGCGACCATCGCGCTCTTCGGGCGCGCCGGCTTCAACATCTACGCCAGCGGGCGCTCGTATTTTCCTGGGATCGATGATCCTGAGATTGAATGCATGCTGATCCGCGCGCAGGAAATGGCGCGTTACGTCGAACATGGCTTCCTCGATGCCGGCCTCACCGGCCGCGATTGGGTCATCGAAAGTGGACTCGACGTCGAGACTGTCACCGATCTTGTCTATGCCAAGCAAAGCCGCGGTAAGGTGCGCTGGGTTCTGGCAGTTCCCCAGGATTCCCGTTTTGAAAAAGCCGAAGACCTGAGCGATTGCATCATCGCTACCGAGCTGGTCAACACGACGAAGAATTATTTTGCTGCAAAGAATATTCCGGTCAAAGTCGAATTCTCCTGGGGAGCAACGGAGGTGAAGCCTCCAATCCTCGCCGACGCGATTGTCGAGGTAACGGAAACCGGAAGCTCTCTTCGCGCCAATCGCCTGCGCATCATTGAGACCGTCTGTGAATCACAAACTCAGCTGATCGCCAACAAGAAGGCCTGGCAATCTCCGGAAAAGCGCAAAAAAATTGAAAACGTCGCGCTGATGCTGCGCGGCGCCATCGACGCGCAAGGCCGCGTCGGGCTGATGCTCAATGTGAAAAAATCCGATTTGACACAGGTGCTCGCAGTCCTGCCCGCGCTCAACAGCCCAACAGTTTCGGAACTCAGCAATCGCGAATGGGTCGCGGTGAACACGATTCTCGAAGAGAGCATCGTCCGCGACGTGCTGCCGAAATTAAAAGACGCAAATGCGAGTGGGATTGTGGAGTATCCGTTGAATAAGATCGTGATGTAGGTCATGAAAAGAAGACGGGGAGACGGCTTATGGAGTGCGCTCTCTAGATACTGTCATCCCTCGCTCCGCCGCGATGCTACCGAGAGCAGGACGGATCGGGTTTGCGGAGCGGGGGACCTGCTGTTTGTCAGGAGCGGATAAAAGCAGGTCCCTCGACCGCAACACCGAAGCGTAGCCGCCGAAGAAGTTTTGCTGCGGTCGAGGGGATGACAGTGCAAAAGAAATCCGACAAATTTTGGCAATGATTAAACGTGATCGTGACGCAACGTCAGCAAGATGAAGACAATCAACGGCAAACGAAATAGAGCAGACCTTGAGCGCCTCGCCACTCGTGGAGCTCTCGATCTCGCGCGCGCGGAAAAGACTGCAGCGAAGATCGTGAACGACGTGCGCAAGCGCGGCGACTCTGCTCTGCTTCGTTATGCGCGCAAGTTCGACGGCTTTGAAGGCAAGAACCTTCGCGTGAGCCAGCAAGAAATCGACGCCGCCTGGCAGCAAGTCACGCCCGATTTCCGTCATGCACTGGAAACCGCCGCAACAAACATCCGTCGCTTCTGCGAATGGCAGAGTCCCCAGGAGTGGATCCGTGAAGTGCAGCCCGGAGTAAAACTCGGCCAACTCGTCAGGGCGATCGATGCCGTCGGGTGCTACGTTCCTGGCGGACGGCATCCACTTCCTTCTACGCTGCTCATGACCGTCATTCCTGCGCAGATCGCAGGTGTCGCGCGAATCTCGGTGGTCTCACCGCGACCTGCACCGGAAACTCTCGCGGCAGCGGCGTTGCTCGGGGTCAAAGAGTTCTACGCGATCGGCGGCGCGCAGGCGATTGCTGCGTTAGCCTATGGAACTAAGACAATCGCAAAAGTGAACAAGATTGTCGGGCCGGGAAATGCGTTTGTCACCGCAGCGAAAAAGCTGGTCGCATTCGATTGCTCGATCGATATGCTTGCTGGACCAACCGAGGCTTTGGTGGTGAGCGAAAACGGGAATGCAGCCTTTATCGCTGCTGATCTGGTCGCCCAAGCTGAGCACGATCCCGATGCGCTCCCAATTTTTGTCACTTCGAATAAGAAACTAGGCGAGCAGGTGATCGCGGAGACCAAACGTCAGTCTGAGAGCAATCGAGTCGCGCGCGAGGCGCTGAAGCGCAACGGTTACGTCATTGTTTCGGAATCTCCAGCCGATTCCATGCGCGTCGCGAACCTGTTGGCGCCAGAGCACATCACCGTCCCTAGTCACTCAGCACTGAGTGAGGTGCACTCTGCAGGATCGGCGTTCGTTGGAGATTTTTCGCCCCAAGCTGCGGGCGACTATGCATCGGGTCCCAATCACGTGCTGCCTACCGGCGCTTGCGCGCGATTTCGGGGCGGACTGAGCGTCAATGACTTTGTGAAGCTGATCACGGTGCAGGAGCTCTCAGCGCGAGGCCTGGGAACGATCGCACGTGAGGTGACGACGCTGGCTCGTGCAGAAGGTCTGCTTGCTCACGCACAGTCAATCGCCATGAGGACGGGAGCCTGATGGAGAAGGTCCTCCAGGCGCGCGAAGCGGTCCGCAAGATGAAGGAATATCATCCGCCACTCAGCGGACGCGATGGCCTGCGCCTCGACTTCAACGAAAACACCGAGGCGCCTTCTCCAAAAATCGCCGAGACTTTGCAGAGCATTGCTGCCGCGGAGCTGACGAAATATCCAGAGCGAGCGCCGGTCGAAGCTCTTGTCGCAAAGTACCTGCGCTTGACGGCTCCACAGGTGCTGCTCACGAATGGCGTCGATGAAGCCATTCACCTGCTCTGCGAAACATATCTTGAGCCGGAGCACGAAGTCATCATCGTTGTTCCGACGTTCTCGATGTACGAGATTTACGCGCAAAGCACCGGCGCGACTGTCATCTCCGTCCAGGCAGACCCGGACGACGGGTTCAAGTTTCCCATCGATCAAGTGCTTTCCCGAATCGGTCCGAAGACCCGACTGATTACCGTAGCGAGCCCGAACAATCCAACTGGGACTCTCGTGCCGCGTCAAGATCTGCTGAAGCTGGCTGATGTCGCTCCGCAGGCGGCGGTGCTCGTGGATGAGGCGTATCACGAGTTCTGTGGCGAAACAGTGCTGGCTTCGGTGAACCGTTTCCCCAACCTGTTCGTGGCCAGAACATTCTCGAAAGCGTACGGGCTCGCCGGATTGCGAGTCGGAGTGTTCGCCGGCAACGAGTCGCAGATGCAGATGGTCCGCAAAGTCAGCTCGCCATACAACGTGAATGGCATTGCATTGGCGTGCTTGCCTACTGCTCTCGCGGACCGCGCGTTCGTCGAGAGCTACGTGCACCAGACCGTTCAGGGACGCGGACGGTTAATGATCCAACTGACCTGTCATGGAATCCCATATTGGGTAAGCCAGGCAAACTTCGTCCTCGCGAAAATCGGTGCACGTCATGCCGATTTCGTGTCGGAGATGAAGAAGCGCGGTATTCTCGTCCGCGACCGCAGCAAAGATCCTGGATGCGATGGTTGCGTGCGTATGACCGTTGGAGCCGCCGAGCACACAGATCGCCTCTTGCAAACGCTTCCCAAAGTTTTGAAAGCCATTGATTGGGTAGCGCCCGAAAAATCTCCCACACAAGCGCAAGCGGGGGCGCCATGAGAACCGCCAAGCTGCAGCGCGACACCAGCGAAACCAAAATCGCGTTGGCACTAAACATCGATGGCCGGGGCAAGTACGAGGTTTCCACAGGCATTCGTTTTTTCGATCACATGCTGGAGCTGTTCACGCGACACGGCGCATTTGACCTGCGGCTCAAGTGCAATGGCGATCTTGATGTCGATCAGCACCACAGCGTTGAAGATGTCGGCATCGCGCTGGGCGAGGCCTTCAATCGCGCACTGGGAGATCGCAAAGGCATTCTGCGCGCCGGCTACTTTCTCATGACCATGGACGAGACCCTCGGCCTGGCCGCAGTCGACCTCAGCGGACGAGCATCCGCCATTGTTGACACAAAAGTCCGCACACGACTAGTCGGCGATTTCCAATCGGAGCTCGCGTACGACTTCTTCGAAGGCTTCGCCCGCGGCGCCCGCGCCAACGTTCACGTGAAGACCTTGTACGGCCGCTCCAACCATCACAAGCTCGAAGCTTTGTTCAAGGCATTCGCGCGCGCCCTTCGCTTCGCGTGTTCCCGAGATAAGCGACTGGCGAAAATGCTTCCCAGCACCAAGGGCCTGCTGTGATCGCGATCATCGACTACAAAGCCGGCAACCTTGCCTCCGTGAAGAAAGCTTTTGATCATCTCGGAGTCGACTCGCGGGTGACTTCCGATCCCGAAGTCGTGAAAGGGGCCGACAAAGTAGTGCTACCAGGCGTGGGCCACTTCGCGGCTACGGCTGAGCTGAGCCGTCGCGGATTACGCGGAGCGATCCAGGAGCGGATCGCAGCCGGCAAGCCCTTCTTGGGAATCTGTGTCGGCATGCAGTGGATGCTCACCGGCAGCAGTGAAGCTCCGGAGACGCCGGGGCTCGGTGCGATCCCTTCGATATGCGATCGCTTCGCCGCATCCGCCGAAAAGGTGCCGCACGTAGGCTGGAATCGCCTCGCGAAGGTTCGCAATTCATGGTTGTTGAACGGAATCGAATCGGGATCGTTCGTGTACTACTCGCATTCGTATTGTGCTCCGGTGACCGCCGACACGGTTGCTGTTACGGAATATGTCGGAACGTACTCGGCTGCTTTAGAACACGGCAATATTTTCGGTGTGCAGTTCCACCCGGAGAAGTCCGGCGAGGTAGGGTTGAAGCTGCTTCGCAATTTCGTGGAGTTGTGAAAAGCGAATTGAACACGGAGGACACGGAGGAACGCAGAGGAGCCGGACCAAACAATCAAGGCGCTTACATGCACAGATGTAATCCATATCTTACCTCTGTGCGCTCCATGTTCAATCTTGTCTTGGCTTTGTCTGAATGCTGACTAAACGCATCATCGCCTGCCTCGACGTCGACGCTGGACGCGTCGTTAAAGGCACGCAATTCCTGAACCTGCGCGATGCCGGCGATCCGGCTGAGCTTGCGCGCGCGCATGCAGAGTCGGGTGCGGACGAGATCGTGTTGCTCGACATCACTGCCACTCACGAGAAGCGCGGAACTCTCATCGATACCGTTCGCCGTACCGCTCGGGAGCTCTTCATTCCGTTCACAGTAGGCGGAGGCATTCGCACGCTCGCCGATGCTGAGGCGATCTTCGAAGCAGGCGCCGACAAGATCAGCATTAATTCCGCCGCGATACGCGATCCAAAGCTCATCGAGCAGATCGCGGTGCGCTTCGGATCGCAGGCGGTGATTGTTGCCATTGACGCCCGCCTCGGCAGCAACGGCCAACGTTATGACGTTTACGTCGCGGGAGGACGAACTCCGGCCGGAAGAACTGCTACTGAGTGGGCAATCGAGGCCGAACAGCGCGGCGCTGGAGAAATTCTGCTCACGTCCATGGACCGCGATGGCACGGGCATTGGCTTTGAGTGTCAACTCACATCGAGGGTCAGCTCCGCCGTACAGATTCCGGTGATCGCTTCTGGCGGCGCGGGAAACGCCAGCCACTTTGTCGAAGTATTTCGTTCCGGCAAAGCTGACGCCGCTTTGGCTGCATCGATATTCCATTTTGGTATCGAGAACGTCCGCGACCTGAAAACCGCTCTGCAACAGGAAGGTATTCCGATGAGGCTGCCATGCTGATTCCTTCGATCGACCTGATGGGCGGCAAAATTGTGCAGCTTGTCCAAGGCGAGCGCAAAGCGCTCGAATTTGACGATTTTCCGGAATGGGTTCGACGTTTCAGCAAGTTTTCCGTAGTCCAGGTAATCGATCTCGATGCCGCAATGGGAAAGGGAGACAACCAACAGCTAGTGAAAGGGCTGTGCGCTGAACTCGCCTGCCAGGTCGGTGGTGGGCTGCGGACGGCCGAAGCTGCAAGACAGGTGCTCGAATGGGGTGCGAAGAAGGCCATCATCGGCTCTTCTCTGTTTTCGGCAACCGATGTAAACATTGCATTCGCGAAGAGTCTCGCCGATCGACTTGGAGCAGACCAGCTTATCTTCGCCGTCGATTCACGCGGCGGATACGTTTCCGTAAAAGGATGGAAAGAGAGCACAGGCCTTCGCCCGGCTGATGCCATGCGCAAGCTGGAGCCATCCTGCTCAGCGTTTCTCTATACGCATATCGATACAGAAGGCATGTTGCAGGGATTTCCTTTTTCCGTGCTCGAAGATCTCCGCAATGCGACGCGAAAGAAGTTGATCGTCGCCGGTGGGATCAAATCGGCAGAAGAGATTGCGCGATTGGATGAAATGGGAATCGATGCCGTTGTGGGAATGGCCATCTACACGGGCGTACTGCAGGCTTGAGCAGACAGAACCGGCGGCGGTAGCCGGTGGGTCAGCCGCGATCCTAGCGGCTGAATGAGTGGTTCGGGTTTGTCAGGAGCAGCACTCGATATTGGGCTTGACGCCCAATATCGACCCACCACCTCCTGGCGGCGGTTCTGTCACCGCGTAATCCGCAGCACTTCGTCCATCACTGCATCGTGAAACGCCGGCCGGATTTGTTTGATCAACTTTGATGCATTGTCGGGCCATGTGCGATTCGTCAACAGCGCAACCGCGATCCGCCGCTCGCCATCGATCCACAGCGAAGTGCCTGTATATCCTAAATGCCCAAAAGAGGAAGGCGAGAAGTGATTGCCGGATTGCGACGGCGATGACGGCGTGTCCCATCCCAACGCCCGCGACGTACCGGCAGGAGACGATTGTCTGCGCGTGAACAAGGCAACGGTCTCTTTTTGGAACAGCGCTGGCCCACAGTCGAGCATGGCCGCCGAAAAGGACATCAGGTCAGACGTATTTCCAAATGCGCCGGCATGCCCGGCGACTCCACCCATCATGCTGGCATTCTCGTCATGTACTTCCCCTTGAATCACACGATGGCGGAAATCTTGATCGTTGCGCGTCGGAGGAATCTGGCTGCGAACGCGCTCGGCGGGACGGAAGCGAGTTGACTTCATGCGCAATGGCGCAAAAATCTCGCGGGCGCAAAAAATGTCCAGAGGTTCTCCTGCAAGGCTTTCGAGAATCACGCCCAGCAGGATGAATCCGATATCGCTGTATTCGACATGGGTGCCGGGATCCGCAACAAGAGGAATCCTGAATGCCAGCTTCATCAGTTCCTGGCGAGAATTCGCTGCTTCGAACAGACGCTCGTAAGCCGGCAAACCGGAGGAGTGCGCGAGCAGCATCTCAATGGTGATCTGCTCCCGCCTGCGATCGTCGGTGGCAAATTCCGGCAGGGCGTCTACGATTTTCTGCTTCAGATTGAGTACCCCGCGATCATTGAGCAGCATTGCCATCGCGGTAGTCGCAACCACCTTTGTTACCGATGCCAAATCGAAGACAGTCGAAAGCGTTACGTTCTCTACAGCTTCGTCGTAGGTGAAACGACCAATGGCTCCCTGCAGCACGATATTCCCATCGCGGGAAACCGCGAAGGCCGCCCCAGGAAACGCGTGCTGGGCGATGCCGGTGGCTAATACGGCAAGCGCGCTGCTGCCGGAGTATCCGGGAGCGCGTCGGATAGCACACCCGGGCGCATTTCCGACAACTTCGAATCCATGAGCTCGCAGCACAGTCTCCATCATCAGCAGTTTAAGTGAAGTGCAAACTCATGCGCTCGCACGGAAGCCTCGAGTCACACCAACAGCAGTGGTGTGACTCCCAATTCACGAATCGTTGGAAGGTTGTTTCGGAATCGATTGCCGGATTATGGCTGCAAAAATCGAGTAGCTATTTGAAAGTAGCTTCGACGGCGGCGCGCGCGTTATTTACTGCATCGTGATCCGGCGGCTGGCTGGGATCGGAGCTGGTGAGCGCCATTGTATGATCCTGCTTCACTGCCATCATGTAACTCATCAACTGTGCGAATTCGCGTTGATCGGCGGCGCTTACGGTTGCTCGTCGCGCAATATCCACCGCCGTATCCGCACTGGCAATGCGGATGTTGAACTCTGACTCCGATTCAGCATCCTGGGCACTCTCGAGTCTGAGCATCGCCGTCTTCCCGAGCTGATGGAACTGGGTGGAGACGGTAGCCGCGCGCCCACTCGGAGCCAACTGGACAACGCCGTACCAAATCAGCGCCGCGAGCGATATTACCAGGAAGCAGATGCGCAGCTTCATGGGCACATCTTGGCGGAGGTTTGCCGCGGCGAGGTAATTACGAAAGTCACATTCCGCCGGAATGGGACCACAATTGCCAACCGAGGTTTCGGCTGCCTGCAGCAGCTACTTTGCCGGCTTCAACACCGCCGTATTGCGCTCATCACTCGCGATAATGCGATAGAACTTCTTCAACTGGTCGGCCTTACTCACCGGCACGCTAAGTTCCTTGACCTCGAACGTTCGCGTGTAGTCGATTACGTTGCCTTTTATCTCGGTCTTCGAGTGGTAGCTGGCGAAGCCAAAATCGGCATCGACCGGCGGCGGTAGTTCGTCTACTTGGTATCCAGCCGGCAAGGTGATCTCGAAATTGTCTGTGTCCTGTATTGGGCCTTCAAATTCAATGGGGAACTGACGCGGTTCTTTCGTTTCCAGAATTCCGCGCGACTTGCTTCCGATCACGCGCGGGCGGACCAGCAGCAGATCGCCTGCAGTCTTCGCATAGTTCTCCGCCTCGAAGGTGTAGTTGAACCCGAATGGCTGATCGTTGTGTGTGAGGTTGAGTATTGAAGCCTTGGTGATGTGAAAGTTCGAGAGCGAGCCGGCAAGCAAGCTTTCGATGGGCTTGATCCGGTCGGTGTTGCTGGTGACTTCGCGGAGAGCCTCCCGTTGCGTCCACGCGCGATCGCCCATCCGCATTTCTTCGACGCTTCCTTCCAGCTTGCCAGTGGGATCGAGGGTGAACTTTGCCGTGCGCGTAATGCTATTCATGTTGAGCGGCTGCTCCGGCAATTCAACCAGCTGGCCGCCGTCGGATGTGACCAGCAGACCATAATTCGCCTGCAGATAACCTCCGATTTGACCGAAAGGAACAAACTCGTTCGTGGGATCGAAGAATAGGAGCCGTCCTAGTTTGGGAGATGTGATCGTCGCGACCAGCGAGGGATCGTTGATACTGTCCGGCAGCTTAATCGCGAGGATCACGTGATCGAATCCCTGATTTGCAGGCGTGTCCGCAGTGATTGATCCACGCTCGGTATTGATGGCAACGTAGTAGGAGTCCACTCCGATCGCGCTCAACATTGAACTCATCAGCGTAGCTTTGTCTTTACAGTCTCCATACCGGTGAGAGAAGATTTCCGCTGCCGGATGAGGCTGCCATCCTCCAATACCCAGCTCAATGGCGACATAACGCACATCTTGTTGCATAAACCGCGCGATGGCTCGCATCTTCTCGAGCTGCGTCGGAGCAGATGCGGTTAGTTCCGCGACCTTTTGTTTAATCTCGTTCGAAGCGTCGCGGCGTCCGCTCGTCAGGTTCGCGTACCACCGGCCCATCTGCTCCCAGTTCGTGAATCCGTTGGCCGCTGCTCCTCCTGGCGGGTAGAAAGAGACGAGCATTTGGCCCATCACGCCCACGAGCGGCGGCATGTCATCTTCTTTGCGGATGCCTTTTATGTCGCTCAACGACCACTGCCATTGATTTCCGCTGGATTGCGTCGGTTTCACCTCGGCAAAGTTGAGGAATGCCGACTTATACTCCCAGCCGCTTGGGAGCTCGAGCGAATAGTGAACTTCCCGCGCCGGGTCTTCCTGCTGAAAGTTCCAAACGTCCTGCAGCACCAGGGGATGCTCTTCCACCTCATACTCATAGCCAATGATGTTTCCCGGATCCGGCGCGGGGATCTGCAGTACCTTCATTCTGACGTCACTGATCAGTTCGCTGCCTTCCACTTTGGGAATGGCAATCTCAGCTCCGTCCTTATCCTTGACTTCGTAGTCCTTACCTTGCGCAGGGATGCACCAGCCGTGCAAACTCGTGACCTTCCGGTTCGAGTTCATCGATACAAAAACCATGCCGTAGTCGCGTCCGCCGGGACGCAGGATTTTGTAAGCTCTTCGCACTACCTTCCTGATCTTGTCGGCCGAAATTACGTTGACGTCGGTCTCGGCGTAGAGAAGAACCGCATCGGTCTTCTCGTCATGAGCTGGCAAAGGAGCATTCACGAGTGCGTGCATCCACTGCGGAGCTTCGCTCGAGGCCGCGGAAAATGGCGCCCAGGCGAGGACACACAATAATGCCCAGAATGGAACTTGAAAGAATTTGAAGTTAATTGCTGGCGCTTGTACCGATTGGCTGTAGCACGACCTGTTCGTCATCCCCGGACCTCACTACCTGGAAAAAGTTGCGCAGCGCTGGATAGTACTTCTGCGGCAATAGGAGCATGTCCACCTTCAATCTGCGGCTCAGATGAAGAGCGGCTTTATCGTTCTCGACCTTCAGCTCGTATAGAACAGACTTCGCGTCCTGCATCTTGGCGGGCGGCAGGCTGCCCACTTGCCACCCGACCGGCAGAATAATAGTCACGTCATCCAGCTTCTCGAATGGATATTCGAAGTAGATCGGATGCACGCGCTCTGTATGTTCGAAGACACGCTTCTCCGGCGCACTGAAGAGCCCAACCGGCATCATCGCGCGTCTCCCTGCGCCTGAAACCCAGCCGGGAATCCTCATTTTGTATTCGGCAACGAACGTTGGCGATGAGCTGTTCCATTCCGGCTTGTTGGTTAAATCAATTTCGCTGGCCGCCGGAATATTCTCTTTGGCCTCGTCCTCGAGAAACTTGCGGCGATCAGCTTCGTCTTCGTTCCTCTCCTCGAGGCGCCGCTGCATTGCTTCAAGGCCAGTGAAAGTGATGGTGAGCTTTCCTTCCAGATCGCCGGTATCCGAAAGCGTGAGGACTGCATTGCGTTTAATGCACGACTCTGAACTTTCCGGCAAGGTAGTGTGGACCCAGGTGCCGCCGTCTTTATCGAGTCTGAGACCCTCCACTCCGGTTTCCGACCATGTCAACATTCCAAACGGCGTGTACGCAATGCCGGGATCGAAATATGTGTCCTTGCCGTTGAGCTTGACGTCGACAACATTAGTGTCGAGTTTGTAGGCGTCCATGATGATGGGGTTGAAGAAGTAATTCCGCCGCTCTGAGACCATTACGCCTGAGGCGTCAAAGCCGGCAGCCCGCGCTAACGCAAGAAACAACCATGTAAGCTGGGACCCATCTCCGTAGCCTCGTTTCCAAACATCTTCAACGTTGCTCGCTTCTTTCTCTTTGGCGCGCTTTTGCTCTTGCTCGGTCTTCTGCACTTCGTATGTGGTATTGCGCAGTTGCTGCACCCGCGCGTAAATCTTTTGCAATTTGACTTCGGGAGCGTCATTCGGACTGACGATCTGCGCGACCGCCTCTTCCATCGCTTTTTTCTTGTTGATGAAGCTTTCGACGCTGCCGTTCAGCTTCTTGCCCCGCTTTTTCCAGAACGCGTTCGCGTCTTTCTCCGGCAGTTCATCGCTGTAGGTGAAATCGACGCGCGATTTCAGTTCGTTCTCCGGAGGCATGTAGTCTTCCGTGCGGAAGGCTGGAATATTGTGGGCCTGCATCCGGACTACATGGTCCGGACCCTCCTTCGGCGGCTCGGTTCCCGGAGGCAATCCTTGCCAGCTCCAGCGAACATTGAATGGAATGTAGTCGTTGGTGTAGGGCTTCAGCGAGAAGGCCGCATTCTTAGTAAACAGTTCATCGCTGAGGATCCAATGTGAATCGTAGAGCGTGTACTCCGGTAGATCGACCGTATATGAGTACTCGATAACACTGCCAACTTGAACCTCGGGAAGGGTGAAGGTTTTGGCCATGTACTTCACACCCTTCGCCTTCACAATCTGCTTATCGAAAACTTTCCCGTCATAGTCAACGACCGATCCGTCCTGCCGAATCGTTCGAGCTTTGATCCCCACGACATTGTTCCCGCTGCTTCTGACAAAAGGAATCTCGACATCCGCGTACTTGCGTCCTTCTTCGGTCAGAATCTTGATGCGCACAAAGTCGTTCTCATGCGCGGTCAGACCGCGATCGTCGCGATCGACCTGGCGAAACAGGATGATCGCCGGCGCGCCCGGCGCGAGCGGTTCGGCCGTCATCTTCAGTTCTTCGGGGGTGACCGGGGGAATGCCGTCGGCCATGGCTGACTTTGAAAAGCCGGTTAAAGCGAGACTAAGTACGAATGCCCAGAAAGAGGTTTGCAGGATGCGCGAAGAAAGCACGGAAGTGTTGGAACTCCGTTGGGAAAAGTCGAGGCAGCTACACTCGCGGCAAACGACAATATAGCGGCTCGTCCCACACGTCAAGGAGTCAGTTGGCTTAAAAATGACCGTGGTTTTGATGTAGTTCCCACACAATGGTGCTAAGAGATTCAGCGTGCTATTTCGGGAAACACTAACCGTCGTCCTGGGCGCAAGGCCGCTGCGCTTTTGCGGCTCCGGTTCCCCAGATTGCCAACTCTGTCGTCATGCCCGGAGCTGGCCTTTGGCCACCTTCGGTCCACCTCCTATCGGCGCCGGTTCAGTCCCAGCGCGGCTTGCAACTCGGTGCTTGGCCCTAATACAATAAAACCAGACTGTTTCAGTCCTGTTTGGCTCATATAGCCAAGTTGCTGAAAACACGATGATTCGCTTAGGCAAGCTTACCGATTATGGGCTGGTTTTGATGACCTGCATGGCGCGGGAGCATGAGCGCCAGCTCCACACAGCGAGGGACTTGGCCGACAAGTCGAAGCTCCCTCTGCCCACGGTAAGCAAGCTCCTCAAGCAGCTCATGCAGGGCGGGCTCTTGGTATCGCATCGCGGCATCAAGGGGGGGTACAGCCTGTCACGGCTGCCGCAGGCGATCTCGCTGGCCGATATCGTCGCCAGCCTCGAAGGCCCGATCGCCCTCACCGATTGCAGTACCGATATTGAGGGCGTTTGCGAGATCGAGACGTGCTGCCCGATCAAGACGAACCAGCGAATCATCAGTAAAGTTGTGCGCGGTGCGCTGGAGAAGGTGACGCTGGCCGATTTAGTTCAACCGATGCAGCTCACCGTCATCAAAGATGCGGAAGGTCACCAGCTACCCGCAGTAAGGTTCCATTCTGGGAGAGTGCAATGAGCACGAACGTAAATGCGATTCGAGATTTAGCCGAGCGCGAATATAAGTGGGGATTCGTTACTGACGTTGAAGAAGAGCGAATTCCGAAAGGTCTGAACGAAGACATCATTCGGCTGATCTCGGCCAAAAAGCACGAACCGGAGTTCATGCTGGAGTGGCGGCTCAAGGCCTATCGCTATTGGGCTTCGCAGGAGAAGGCGGCTGCTGAGCCGACCTGGGCGAACATCAAGTACGGTCCGATCGACTATCAGGGAATCACGTACTACTCGGCGCCGAAGCAGAAGCCGAAGCTTGAGAGCCTGGATCAGCTCGATCCCGAGATTCTTCGTACTTATGAAAAGCTCGGCATTCCTCTGCAGGAGCAGAAGATGCTGGCTGGAGTGGCAGTCGATGCCGTTTTTGACAGCGTTTCCGTTGCGACCACCTTCAAACACAAGCTCGCCGAAGCCGGCGTGATCTTCTGTTCGTTCTCGGAAGCGGTGCAGAAGCATCCCGAATTGGTACAGAAGTACCTCGGCTCAGTTGTTCCCTACACCGATAACTTCTTTGCCGCGCTGAACGCCGCAGTCTTCAGTGACGGATCGTTTGTTTATGTGCCCAAGGGCGTGCGTTGCCCGATGGAGCTTTCCACATACTTCCGCATCAACGCCGCCGAAACCGGACAGTTCGAGCGCACGCTGATCGTCGCCGACGAAGGCGCGTACGTGAGCTATCTCGAAGGCTGCACCGCTCCGATTCGCGACGAGAACCAGCTTCACGCCGCGGTCGTCGAATTGGTTGCGCTCGACAACGCGCAGATCAAGTACTCCACGGTGCAGAACTGGTATCCCGGCGACAAAGAAGGTAAAGGCGGAATCTACAACTTTGTCACCAAGCGCGGCAAGTGCCTGGGCGTGAACTCGAAGATCTCGTGGACGCAGGTCGAAACCGGCTCGGCAATCACCTGGAAATATCCGAGCTGCATCCTGCAGGGTGAGAACTCGGTAGGCGAGTTCTATTCCGTAGCGCTGACCAACAACTACCAGCAGGCCGACACGGGCACGAAGATGATCCATATTGGGAAGAACACCAAGAGCACGATCGTCTCGAAGGGCATCTCCGCCGGCCACGGACAGAACACGTATCGCGGCCAGGTGAAGATCCTCAAGGGAGCGCAAGGCGCGCGCAACTACACGCAGTGCGACTCGCTGCTGATCGGCGACAAGTGTGGCGCGCACACGTTCCCGTATATCGAAGTGAAGAATTCGAGCGCGCGCATGGAGCACGAGGCTTCAACATCGAAGATCGGCGAAGACCAGCTCTTCTATTTGCGCCAGCGTGGACTGAAAGCCGAGGATGCCGTCTCAATGATCGTGAACGGCTTCTGCAAGAGGGTCTTCCGCGAGCTGCCGATGGAGTTCGCTGTCGAGGCGCAGAAGCTGTTGAGCGTGAGCCTCGAAGGTAGCGTGGGATAAGCGCCGTTTTTCACCACGGAGTCACGGAGAACACGGAGGAAGAATTTGGTAATTGTGTAATTTCGAAATTGAGCAAATGCCCGCTGCTTAGCATCGATTTCTCAATTACTCAAATACCAAATTACTCAACTCTCCGTGTTCTCCGTGCCTCCGTGGTGAAAACAGGTTTCAAACTAGAAAGAGGAATGAATGAGCTTATTGGAAATTAAGGATCTGCACGTGACCGTGGGCGGCCACGAGATCCTCAAAGGCATAAACCTGACGGTGAACCCGGGCGAAGTGCATTCCATTATGGGCCCCAACGGGTCAGGCAAGAGCACGCTGGCGCAGGTCCTCGCGCGGCGCGAGAGCTACGAAGTCACGTCCGGCGAAATTCTGTTCGAAGGTAAAGACCTGCTCGCGATGAAAGCCGAGGACGCAGCCTGCGAGGGCGTCTTCATGGCCTTCCAGTATCCGGTCGAGATTCCCGGCATCAGCAATGCGTACTTCATGCGCTCGGCGGTGAACGCGGTTCGCAAATATCACGGCGACGACGAGATGGACGCGATGGACTTCATCCCGCTCTATCGCGAGAAGATGAAGCTGCTCGATATGGACGAGAAGTTCACGAACCGATCCGTCAACGAAGGCTTCTCCGGCGGCGAGAAGAAGCGCAACGAGATCCTGCAGATGGCGCTGCTCGAGCCCAAGCTCGCGATTCTCGACGAAACCGATTCGGGACTGGATATCGACGCGCTGCGCATTGTTGCAAAAGGCGTGAATGCCATGCGTAGCCCGAAGCGCGCCATGATCGTGGTCACGCACTATCAGCGGCTGCTGAACTACATCGTTCCCGATTTCGTACACGTGCTCGTGAATGGACGCATCGTACGCTCCGGCGGCAAGGAGCTGGCGCTAGAACTAGAAGAGAAGGGCTACGGCTGGATTGAAAATGCCGAGCCCATCAGCGCGTAGGAAAGGTGAGCAGAAGGTGATCGCTCCGGTTAAGGAACTGCAAACATATCTCGAGACCTTCAGCGACTTCGAAAAAGTCGCCGTCGGTCATGACCAGCCGTGGCTGCGCAATCTGCGCGCCGATGCGTTCGCTCGCTTCTGCCAGGTCGGCCTGCCGACCACTCGCGACGAAGATTGGCGCTTCACCAACATCTCGGCAATTGCACAAACGCAGTTCCGTCTTTCTCCAAAGAGCGGAGTCGTAAAAGACAGCCTTGCGGATCTGCGATTCACGGAAGTCGCGTGCCAACTGGTTTTCGTGAACGGCCACTTCGCTCCTGAGCTTTCATCATTGGATAAGTTGCCGAAAGGCGTGACGGTCAATGGACTTGCCAAGGAAATTTCGACGAAGTCCGCTGAGGTGGAAAACCACCTCGGACGTTATCTCAATATTCAGCGCGACGCGTTCTGTGCCTTGAACACGGCATTTGCTGAGGACGGAGCGTTCGTCCATGTCCGCCGCGGCACTGTGGTCAAGCAGCCGATCTATCTGCTCTTTATCTCTACTTCACCGGTCAGTACCGCTCGCGGTAGCGAGTGGGTCACCCATCCGCTACCGCCGACGGATACGCCGACCATGAGTCATCCGCGCAATCTGTTTGTAGTCGAGGAAGAGAGCCAGGTTGCGATCATTGAAGACTACGTGTCTCTCGGCGACACCGCAGGCTCGCTCTGCAACACCGCGACTGAGTTAGTCGCGAAAGACGGAGCGATCGTCTCTCACTACATGATCGAGCGCGAGCACAAGCAGTCGTTCAACATCTCGACGCTGCGCATTGAGCAAGGAAGAAACGCGAACGTCGCGTCTCACTCCGTGCTGCTCGGCGGAGGCATTGTGCGCAACAACGTTCATCCCGTGCTTGCAGGCGAAGGCTCCGAGTGCCTGATCAACGGGTTGTTCGTTGGCAGCGGCAAGCAGCACCTCGACAATTACATGCTGGTGGAGCACTCGAAGCCGCACTGCAGCAGCCGCCAGTTCTACAACGGGATTCTCGACGACAGCGCGCACGGCGTTTTTCACGGTCGCATTATCGTCCACAAAGACGCGCAGAAGACCGATGCTAAGCAGACCAACCGCAATCTTCTGCTCTCGGACAATGCCCAAATCGACACGAAACCGCAGCTCGAAATCTATGCCGACGATGTGAAGTGTACGCACGGTGCGACCATCGGCCAGATCGAGGAGAATGCACTTTTCTATCTGCGCTCGCGCGGCATTGACGAAGTCTCGGCGCGCAAGCTGCTGCTGATGGCCTTTGCCAGCGAATGTCTTGATCGGATGAGAGAAGACTCGGTTCGTAGTGGCATCGAAAAGCTCCTCAGCAATCTGCAGTTTGGTTCTGGATCAGAATCGAAAACACCGAATGCCTCGGCTCACGGTCGCAATTGGCAGGAGGTCGGATGACCACGGCAGCCAAGACGCTCTCGCGTGAACCTGGTCCAGTGCTCGTCGAGTCACCGACTTTCGATGTGGAACGCGTGCGCCGCGACTTTCCCATTCTGAACCAGAAGGTCCGTAGTAAGGCTCTCGTTTATCTCGATAATGCGGCGACCTCGCAGAAGCCGCAGCCGGTCATCGATGCCATTACGCGTTACTACCAAAGCGGCAATGCCAATATCCACCGCGGTGTTCATTTTCTTTCCGAGCACGCAACCGGAGAGCACGAAGCGGCACGAGAAGCGGTGCGGGAGTTCATTAACGCCGCGCGGACGGAAGAGTTGATATTCGTGCGCGGCACGACTGAAGGCATCAATCTGGTTGCTCAGACCTACGGACGCGCTCACGTCGGAGCGGGCGACGAAGTGCTCGTCAGCGCGATGGAGCACCACTCGAACATCGTCCCCTGGCAGATTCTTTGCGAACAGCAAGGTGCGAAATTACGCGTGATTCCGATCAACGATCAGGGCGAGCTGCTGCTCGACGAATTCGAGAAGCTGATTGGCCCCCGAACAAAAATTATCGCGGTGGCACATGTATCGAACGCGCTCGGCACGATCAATCCAATCCGGGAAATCATCAGGATCGCGCACGCGCACAATGTTCCGGTAGTTGTGGATGGCGCCCAGGCTGTTCCGCACATCAAAGTCGATGTCCAGGATCTCGACTGCGACTTCTACGCCTTCTCCGGCCACAAGATGTATGGGCCCATGGGGATCGGCGTACTGTATGGAAAATACAAGCTGCTCGAAGCCATGCCGCCGTATCAGGGTGGCGGCGACATGATTCGTTCAGTGACGTTCGAGAAGACGCAGTACAACACACTGCCCTACAAGTTCGAAGCCGGCACCCCGGACGTGGCAGGCGCAATTGGGCTTGGTGCGGCCATCAAGTACCTGAACAGCGTCGGAATCGAGAACGTTGCCGCGCACGAGCACGAACTGCTGGAGTACGCAATGCAGGCACTCTCGAAGCTGCCCGGAATTCGCATTATCGGAATTGCGAGGAATAAAGCTGCCGTGCTTTCCTTCGTAATGGAAGGCGTGCATCCGCACGACATCGGTACCATTCTCGATCAGGAAGGAATCGCAGTTCGCACCGGACATCATTGCGCCCAGCCAATCATGCAGCGCTTCGGCATTCCGGCAACCGTGCGTGCCTCGTTTGCACTGTACAACACGAAAGCGGAAGTCGATGCTCTGGTGGCCGGCATCAAGAAAGTGCAGGAGGTCTTCGCCTGATGGCCGACCTCCGCGAGCTTTATCAGGAAGTGATCCTGGAGCACAGCAAGGCACCCCGCAATTACCGCGAGCTGCCGTCGGCGAACCACAAAGCTGAAGGTTTTAACCCTCTCTGCGGCGATCACTTCACACTCTACCTCGATCTCGATGGTGACACGATTCGTGACATCGGTTTTCAAGGTTCAGGCTGCGCCATTTCGAAAGCTTCCGCCTCCATGATGACGCAGAGCGTGAAAGGCAAGAGCAAAGAGGAAGCGGAGAAACTTTTTTCCGAGTTCCACAAGCTGGTCACCGGCCAGGCGAACGGAAACCATGCTGATGTAGGCAAGCTGGCAGCATTTTCCGGCGTCTCGGAATTCCCAGTGCGCGTGAAATGCGCGACGCTGGCCTGGCACACGCTACATGCGGCGCTGGAAGGCAAGCAGGACGCAGTTTCGACGGAGTAGTCTCTCGGTTGTCATTCCGAGCGGATGCTCACGCGCGTTTTTCGCGTGAGCAGGAGAGAGGAATCCCTACGGATTTCAACAAACGTATCCACGGGCATCGAAGTCGATAGGGATTCCTCCGCCAACATCAGGCGTTCGGAATGACAGACCGCTGGCGCGTCGGGGTGCAGAAGGGAAGGTTAACGATTATGACCAACGAACGCATCAATCTAACCCGCGCATGTGAAGTTATCGGCATCCCCAGCGGCATTCACGAGGTGCTGCAGGCCGGAACGCAGGTTCGGATCATGCAATCGCTCGGCGGCAGTTACACCGTATGGACCGACCATGGAGGAATGTACCGCGTCGATACCCGCGATGCCGATGCGCTCGGCCTGACTCCTCATCAGCCCGAAACGGGAACACAGCCTGAAGTGCAAACCGGAAGCTTCAACGAGCAGATGGTCTGGGATCAGTTGAAAACCGTCTATGATCCCGAGATTCCCGTAAATATCGTCGATCTCGGACTGGTTTATTCGTGCGCCATCTCGGAGGCTGGCACCGGAAGGAAGATCGATGTGAAGATGACGATGACTGCTCCCGGCTGCGGCATGGGAAATGTGCTCAAGGCTGACGTCGAGCGCAAGCTCTCCTCCCTTCCAGAGGTGAAGCAGGTTGAGGTTGAGGTAGTTTTCGATCCACCATGGCACCCTGGATTAATGTCGGAGGCGGCGAAGCTCCAGCTCGGTTTCGACTTGGATTATGGAGCTGGCTACTCGCCCATGCCGATCATGCGATGAAGCGCAACGGAATCGCCGGCGGTAGCCGGTGGGGGTAGCCGCGGTTTTTGCGGCTGCACTTATCGAGAGAGCTTGCGGCATCATTCCACCCGGAGCTGGCCATTCGGCCATCTCCGGCCCATCCGCTACCGCCGACGGTTCTGTTCAAGCTGCTGATTCCACGCAGGTTATTCTCTCCCTCGCGCCTTCATCTCGCCGTATAATCACGGCTTACCTTTTCTCCCCTCACGCGTCTATCGGGATGTAAGTAAAAGATTTAGCCAATCGCGCAGGCCCGATTACACAGGAGTGGAAATGCCAAGTCTAGCCGCAGTGGCGGGCGGCCTGATCGCCCTCGGCTCCGCACCAACTTCCATGCCGACTGCTGGTCAGGCGCGGGGAGTG
>DASTZZ010000076.1 GCA_035764005.1 Terriglobales bacterium | reverse complement strand
CGAACCCACCGTTGAGGCACCTGAGCCTCTGCTCGGCGGTACACAACACAAGCCGCTCATCAGCGATGACAAACTGAAGCAGCTTTACACGGAGATGCTGCGCGTTCGGCAGCATGGGAAATCGCGTTTCAGCAATCGAACGCGCAAACAGAACTGGAAATTTCAGGAGGCTCCGCTGGTGGGTACCACGATTGACCTGCGCGCCGAAGATAGCCTGATCTCGTCGTCAAGTCTTCCCATCACTATCGGAGCGCAACGCGCGGTGCTTGAGGCGGATTCGGTGGTAGCACTCGCAACCGGTGCTGCTCTGCTCCATCGCGTTCAAGCCACGGGCAATCTGGCAGTGGCGTTTGTGGATGCGAACGATATTGCGCGCAATCGCCAGTTCTTGCGCCTCGCGCATGTGCAATCGCTGCCGATTGTTTATGTCCAGGTTGAAAGAGCTTTGCCGAAAACCACTCGGCGGCACACGCAGATTACCTCGATCCCAGTCGACAAAGCAGATGTAGTTGCCATCTACCGCGTAGCCTCTGAAGCGATCGACAAAGCTCGTCGCGGCGCCGGGCCAACGCTGATCCAATGCGTTCCGTTTTCGTTGAAGAAGGGCTCTTCCGCGAATCACCACTCCCAAGATCCGATTCGGTACATGGAGTATTACCTGCGCAAGAAGAATCTCTGGAGATGAGTAACAGAACCGGCGCCGGTAGAGCGGGGTCCCCGGCAAGCGCCGGTGTTGCGGTTGCTGGGGTGCTAGCCGGTGGGTCGGAGATGGCCGAATGGCCAGCTCCGAGCGCAATGACACAGCACGCATGCTCAAGGAACGCAGCCGCAAATACGCGGCTGCCCCAGCGCCTAGCACCCCAGCAACCGCAAAATCGGCGCTTGCCGGGGACCGCGCCTACCGGCGCCGGTTCCGTTAAACCAGGCCCAATCCTCCATCCACCGCGAGTATCTGCCCTGTGATGAAATCCGGGCAGGTGGCGAGGAACAGGACGGACTGCGCAACGTCCGCGGCGGTGCCATTTCTCTGCACCGGCGTCTTAACTGCGAAGTTCTCGAGAACTTCACTGCCGCGAGCCGACTCGCCCTGGTCGATCATGCCTGGAGCGATGCAGTTTACCTTGATCTCCGGCGCCAGCGCTTTCGCCGCGGATTGCGTGAGCATGTGCAGCGCAGCTTTCGACGCGCAGTAATGCGCATGGGTCGCCCACGGGCGAATGCCGCCGAGCGAGCCGATGTTCACGATGCGTCCTTTGTGCGCGCGCAGCTCTTTGGCACATGCCTGCGACATGAAGAAAGCCGCGCGAACATTGACGTCGAACATCGCATCCCATTGCTCGGGCATGATCTCTTCAAAGCTGACGGTTTCGTATGCCCCGGCATTGTTAATCAGGAGATCGAGGCGTCCTAATTTGGCGATCGCTTCCCCTGCGCAGGGCTCGATCGATTTCACATCGCGCAGGTCGCAGCGTATGGAGAAGGTTCGAACGCCTGACTTTGCAAGTGCCGCATTAGTCTGCTCGGCGTCCTTTCCCGATTTGAGATAGGTGAAGGCGACGTCTGCGCCGGCGCGGGCCAGCGTCAATGCGATTTCCTTGCCAATGCGGCGTGCTCCTCCGGTGACGAGAGCGCACTTGCCGGCCAGCGGACGTTTGCTATCGGTGCTCAGCGCTTCTCCTCCACTGCGCGCGGCACCGCAGGCCAGTCGATGGAGTTGCCTTGCAGCAGCGCAACCGTCTGTTCAACCCGCGACGTTCCATCGTGAACGGCAAACTTCAACGGCTGCCCCGAGGGCGTGTTGCTCCAAAGGCTAACTCCAGCGTACTGCCCATCGCGACGCAGTATGAAATAGACCATCTCGATATAGCGCAGGCGGTTCATGTCGTGGTTGAAGTTGCGCACAATGCGTTGCAGCACTTCGAGCCCGGCTTCCTTCGGCGACATCCCGCGACGCATGTTCTCAACAATGCTATGCGCCCCGGCGACTTTGATGTTCTCTTCCCCGCTGCCAGTCGCGCCCGCTGAGCCTACGTCCTGATCGCAATAGCAGCCCGCTCCAATAATGGGAGAATCGCCCACCCTGCCGGGAAGCTTCCACGCCGTTCCACTGGTCGTGGTGGCTCCCGACATCTCGCCTTTTTCGTTTACTGCCGAGACATGAATCGTGCCATGCGGAGGAAACAGAACGTACTCGGCGGCTCGTTCACGCAGAACTGGTTCTATGCCGAAATCGGCCGCCATTTCGATTAACTTTGTGCGCTTCAGTTCAAGTGATGCCTGCGGGCTGGGAGGTTTCCAGCGGGAATCATCCGGGCCTGGTCCCCACCAGTCCTGATTCGAATGCGTCTCCTTCCACAGCAGCCAAATTTTGCGCGAGGCTTTTGTCAGCAGATTTTCGCGTTCATAGCCCATGCGGACCGCAAAGCGTTCAGCGCCCTCGCCCACGAGCATCACGTGGCCGGTGTGACGCATAACATCGCGCGCGACCAGACAAACATTTCTAATATTTCTCACGCCGCCGACCGAGCCGGCTTTACGCGTCGGCCCGTGCATGCAGCAAGCGTCCAGCTCGACTACTCCTTCTTCATTCGGCAATCCGCCAAGCCCGACGGTCTGGTCATTGGGATCGTCTTCTTGTCCTTTGCATACATGAAGAGCAGCGTCGAGCGTGTCGCCGCCATCTTTCAGCATCTTCCAGGCTTCGTCGATCGTTGGCTTCCCTAGAGCTCGGGTGATGATTACAGGGTGGCTGGGAGTGGCAATCTGAATCGTCTGGGAGCGTTGGACGGGTTGATTTCCGTTTTGGGATTGCGCAAAGCTGTCCATTCCAGCGGCCAGGGTTGCCGTGGCGATTCCAGCACTCGACAAGAACTTCCGCCGCGAAAATTCCATGCGCCCTCCGAGATGCGGAAACCGACAAAGCATAAATCACCGACTCGTCGCTGGCTACTCGCGGATTGCTTCCTCTTGTCGCAGCTTGCAGTTGTGTAACACACTCCCACTTCGTTAATCGCAAGGGAAATGAAGGTTCTGTCATCCTTCTATGAAAACAGGCGTACCTGTCCATAGGGATATTGCGGTGGGGTTGCGGACAGACTTCTATGAAAACAGGCGTACCTGTCCATAGGGATATTGCGGTGGGGTTGCGGACAGACTTCTATGCGTGCTCG
>DASTZZ010000075.1 GCA_035764005.1 Terriglobales bacterium | reverse complement strand
GATGGACCGGTTTCCGCTGGAGACGCAGAACTATCTGCCTTCGAGCATCGACTCGGGCGGGCGGCGCTCGATGGGCTACTACGACTGGACGGACCTGCCCTACTACTACGAGCTTGGGTTCCAGTTTGGGACTAGCGACCGCTACTTTTCGTCGGTGGAAACGCGGACGATTCCCAATCGCATGTACCTGTTTGCCGCGACGTCGTTTGGGCACATTAATAATGACAGTCCGCCGGGCGGTGGATGGCAGCAGGCGACGATCTTCGATCGGCTGGACGCGGCGGGAATCAAGTGGCGCGTCTACCGCGTGGACGAGACGAACTCGCTTGCCGACTGGGCTACCTACCAGCGCGACAGCGGCAAGGTCTTCCCCATCAGCCAGTACTTCACTGACGTGAAGTCGGAGTCGACGACGCCGCAGGTGGTGTTCATCGATCGCGGCGGAGGGTCGGCGGGGGCGGATGAGCATCCGGGGAGCGATATACAGACCGGGGCGGCGGAGGTCGCGAAAATAATAAACGCCCTGCTCGTGAGCCCAAGCTGGCATTCGTCAGCTTTTTTTTTGTCTTGGGATGAGCCTGGGGGATTCTACGACCATGTCCAGCCTGCCGGCCTGACGAAGCCGGACAACATCGCGCCCATGCTCTGCTGCGGCGAGCCTTCGGGCGACTTCGCCCATAGCGGTCTGCGGGTGCCGCTGGTGGTGGTCTCGCCATGGGTGAAGCCGCACTTTGTGTCGCATGTGGTGAGGGATCATACGTCCATCCTCAAGTTCATCGAGGACCGTTTTGGGCTGCAGCCGCTTACGGCGCGCGATGCCAACGCTGACGATATGATGGAGTTCTTCGACTTCTCGACCCCGCATCTGGCGACGCCTCCGTCGCTGCCTTCGCAGCCTACGAATGGCAATTGCGATGTCGGCGCGGAGACGGCGAATAGCTGAAGGCAGCTGCTAGCTGCTGGCTTCTGGCTTCTGGCTGCTGGCTGCTGGCCCGGGACTTTGTGGACGCCGTGGACTTTCGTGGACGCCATGGACTTTCGTCCACGGTCGCGCGATTTACACGCCTAGGCACTGCCGAGCGATCCTGCGCGCGCAGCTCTCGCGCGGTCGCGCATTAGTACGCTCGCTATTCTCTGCGAGGTCTTGCCGTCCCACAGCGCGGGAATCCTTCCCTGCTTCGCCTTTCCTGCCAGGACTTGTTCGATCTCCTCGCGGATCCGCTTGGGACTTCGCCCCACTAGTACGTTCGTGCCTTCGTCGATGGTGATGGGCCGCTCCGTGTTGTCGCGGACGGTAAGGCACGGGACGCCGAGATAAGTTGTTTCTTCCTGGATGCCGCCGGAGTCGGTCACGACGATGCTCGCGCGCTGCTGCAGCGCCAGGAACGACAGGTAAGGCAGAGGGTCGAGGAGGCGCAGGCCATTGCTACCCGCACGCAGTTGCGCGATGCGCTCGCGCGTGCGCGGATGCACGGGGAAGATGATGGGCAGCTCGGAGGCAATGTGGTGCAGCTCGGCCAGCATCTCGCGCAGCCAGTGCGGATCGTCAACGTTCGATGGCCGGTGCAGCGTCACCAGGCCGAACCTCGGTGGGACATCCGCAGGCATGTGTTTTCCCGATTCGGGAAGCATCTCGATCAGAGTGTCGATCATGATGTTGCCCACCAGATGGACCTTCTCCGCCGGAATGCCCTCGCGCGCGAGATTGCGGTTCGCGTCCTCCGACGGGGTGAAGAGCAGATCGGAAAGCTGGTCTGTCACGAGGCGGTTTAGCTCTTCCGGCATGGAGCGATCGTAGGAACGCAGTCCGGCTTCCACGTGCGCGACGCGAACTTGAAGCTTGGCGCAGACGAGGGCGGCAGCTGCGGTCGAGTTCACGTCGCCGTAGACGAGCACCCAGTCGGGTCGATGCTCGAGCACGACGCCTTCCAGGCGGCTCATAATCTCAGCCGTCTGTTGCGCGTGAGTTTTGGAGCTGACTTGCAGATTCACGTCCGGAGCAGGAATGCGAAGCTGCTGGAAGAATACGTCTGACATGTTTACGTCGTAGTGCTGGCCGGTATGGATCAGCACCTGGCGAATTCCTGAGTGCTTCTGCAGCTCACGAAACAAGGGAGCTGCCTTCATGAAATTCGGACGAGCGCCAACTACATGCAGAACAAGCATGAGATCGTCCCAGCATTTTATCCGTATTGGGAAGCTCGTCGCGATGAACAGCAGCGACAACGCTGCTGTGGAAGAGGCATAGCAGCTGGAAGTCTCGCCATTAATTCGCAGGTAAGAACTTCAGCGGGTTAACAATTGGTTGATCGGATGTGTTCTCCGATGGGACATGAATGCCAGCATTGCATCATTCATTTCAGTGAAGAGCTGATTGCCTTGCTGTACATCCCGAGTGTCCCGTTTGCACTCGCAGAATTTCATGTATCGGATCGTCGCCGCGTTGTAGGTATCGTGCAACCGGCCACACTCGACGCAATTCGTCTCGGCCATGACTTCTCCAAATTGGTCTCACAGTGATCCTCCCGTTGGATGCGTCAGATTGCGCCACGGGCAACGCGAAGCGGGATGAAATTTCCTCTACCTGCGCCAGCAGCACCGGAATTTCGAAACGTTGGGATTCCACTGCAACGCTCCGCATGGTAGCGGCGTCTCACGCTTAACCACTCCTCAATAATGTCATTAGCCCAATTCAGCAACTCAGGATGCGACCGATTTTCAACATGCACGACTTCAAAGGGTCAAAGGCCACGTACCTGATGTCAGTGCCCACTGGTGCGGAGGACGATCACGAGGAAGTCGGCTTTCTGCGTGTGCTGAACCAGGAGCTCACAAGTGAACTCTTCCAGACTTGCTGTCAGCTACAGCGTGATCCCTCCTCCCTCAATCCTCTAGAGCTTTCCGCTCTCGTGTACACGCTTCAGATCATCAGCGGGAGGCTTCGACAACTCGAACATTGGAACTCGTCGCGAAATTGATTTCTGCTGTAGAAGCCGGATGGTGAGAGGGCATAAGTTTTTGATTCGGAGTAGCTGGATGTGGAACCAGCAACTCTCTTTTTAACGCTTTAGAAGCTTGTTCTTACTGAATGCCGACTGTCCATTTCTAGAAGATTTTGAAATGAATCGTCAGGTACTTCTTCGGATTCTCGCGGATCGCTTTCACGAGATTGCGGCTTTCTATCAGCATCTGGTCGGCGTTGTTGTAGAGGCGCGGATCTTTCAGGAGCAGGCCGGCTGATCCTTCGCCGGCTGCGAGCCGATTCGAGATCTGCTCGAGGTTCGTGGTGAGGCGATCGATTTTGGCGGCGAACTCTTTGTTCTTTGCCACCAGGCCTAGCGTGCCCCGGCCCGCGTCGATGTCATTCATCAGATCGCGAGCTTTAGCCGTGGTCTCGTTGATGTTGTTATAGAGCTGCTCGTCTTTGAGGAATTTGCCGACGTTTCCTTTTCCGGCATTGATGTCATCCACAATTTGGCTGAACTTCGTGACCGTGTCGTTCAACTTGTTGTAGAGCTCGTCCGAGGCGAGCAGCTTGCCCACACTACCTTTGCCTTCGTTGATCTGGGTAGTGAGGATCTGGAGTTGCGCTACGAGTCCATTCGCATGGTTGTAAAGTTCAGGATCCTTAATGATTTTCCCGATCGTTCCCTTCCCATTCTGGATTGTATCGACGATGCTGTTCACGTTGTTGAGGATGGTATTCAGCTTTTCGAGCGTCCCTTGGCTGGCTTTGAGGACGTCTTGGACGCCGGGGCTTTCGGTGGTCTTCAGCTCGTCACCATCTTTGACCGGCGGGCCGGAGGCTCTTGAGCTGTCGATGTCAACGAACGTAGCTCCGAGTACCCCCGCGGTTTCCAGTGTCGCTAGAGAACCGTCTTTGTATTGGTTGGCCGCCGTGCCATGGAGGACTTCGTTTTGATGGTGTGAGCTGATCTTCATCACCACCTCCACCGGAGTGCTTTTTCGTTTTGGATCGCTGACGTAGTGCACAGCGTCCACATTGCCGATGTCGACGCCTGCGAGTCGCACAGGGGCGCCTTTTACCAGGCCGGCCGCGTTCTCAAAGTAGGCGCGCAGAGCGATCTTGCGGCTGAAAGGACTGACAGTGCCGCTCATGACGAAAATCAGAACGGCGAGGGTGACACTCGCAACCAGAACCGTGAGTCCGACACGTAGCTGTGACCACTTGACCTGCTGCTGGCTGGGCACCGACCCTCCGGTCAGGGATTAGTGATTCTCGAATATAGCAAACCAGCAGGGTCGAGTCAGCCGATTGGCGCTGAGGGGAACGATGATTTGCCTTGATGGATTGCGCCGAATTTGCTTTATCCCCCGCCTCTGCGCACGCTGGCCAGATCGATTCCCAACTGCTGCGCCTTCTTGTAGAGATGGCTGCGTTCGAGTCCGAGCGCCTTGGCGGTGTTGGTGATATGGAACTGCTGGCGCTCTAGTTCGCTGAGAATGATGGAGCGCTCGACCTGATCCATGCGCTCGGAGAGCGTGCCGTTACCGTCGGATGCCGGGGTTCCCGCAACTGGAGCAGGGGTCGGCGGGAGGGCCATTCTCACTGTCGCTAAATCCACCTCATTGTCCTGAGCGAGCAGCAGAAGACGCTCGACTACGTTGCGCAACTCGCGGACATTGCCCGGCCACGCATATCGCTGCAGCTCGGCAATAGCATCGGGCGTGAACTGCGTCGGTTTCCAGTTGTTCTGGCGCGCGATCTGCTTTTGGAAGTGGTCGATAAGGACGGGGATGTCGTCGCGGCGCTCTCGCAACGGCGGCAGAGCTAACGGGAAGACATAAACACGGTGGAAGAGATCCTGGCGGAACTTGCCTTCGCGCACTTGTTCAGCGAGATCTCGATGCGTAGCGACGATTACACGGACATCGACCTTCACCGTCCCGCTTCCGCCGATGCGCTCCACCTCTCCTTCTTCCAGCACGCGCAGCAGCTTGGCTTGCATGGACAGAGGCATGTCACCGATCTCGTCGAGGAAGAGCGTGCCTCCGCTGGCTTGCTCGAATTTGCCGAGATGGCGTGCGGCGGCGCCGGTGAATGATCCTTTCTCGTGTCCGAAGAGTTCGCTCTCGATTAGCTCGGCAGGCACTGCGGCGCAGTTGAGCGTGACGAATGGACCTGCGCTGCGCGGACTCTTCTGATGCAGCGTGCGCGCCACCAGTTCTTTTCCCGTTCCGGTCTCGCCGAGGATGCAGACACGGGTCTCGCTGGCTGCGACGCGTTCGATCTGCGTCATTAACCGTGACATTACTTCGCCGCGCCAGACCAGCTCATGCTTGCCTAGCGTGCCGCGCAACTCGCGATTTTCCTGCTCCAGACGCGTGAGGCGTACTGCGTTCTCGAGCGTGAGCAGGAGCTTGTCGGTCGAGATGGGCTTTTCCAGGAAATCGATAGCGCCGAGTTTTGTCGCGCGGACGGCCATGTCGATGTGCGCTTGTCCGGACATCATGACCACGGGCGTG
The DNA here is from genome assembly GCA_035764005.1 of Terriglobales bacterium. Lineage (NCBI taxonomy): Bacteria > Pseudomonadati > Acidobacteriota > Terriglobia > Terriglobales > Terriglobales bacterium. The sequence continues at coordinate 56,105 of DASTZZ010000075.1, read as the reverse complement.
GTCACGCCGAGTGACTTGATTTCTTCTAGCAGAGCGATGCCGTCTTTGCCGGGCATGACAACGTCGGAAAGAATTAGATCAAAGCTTTGGTTCTTCACCAGCTCCAGCGCGCGCGCCGGCTGATCGCAGACTGTGGCCTCGTGCCCGGCGAGGCGAAAAGCGCGAGAGAGCGAAGCCAGAGTGTTGGGCTCGTCGTCGATGATGAGCAGATAAGCTTTTTTCATTGCTGCTGATGTCGCTGTAACCCATCCGCTACCGCGCGGACGGTACTGATTACTGAGAGCAGTCATCATTGTCGCATCAGAGCAAGTCAGCGTGGAGCCAGGCGCCTCGCCCGCGTGTCTGGTGGATTCGCGACTCGCAGATTAATTCACATCTTCGTACTTCCACCCAACACCCGGCTGGGGGCGACCGGCTCCACGCTGGCACTCTGGAATTCGATGCGAAACTTTGTTCCCTTTCCGGGAATGCTGGATACGGCGATGCTCGCTCCGTGATCGCTGATGACCGATTGCACGATGGCGAGGCCTAATCCGGTGCCGTGCTGCTTGGTCGTGTAGTACGGGGTGAAGAGGCGTTTGGCTTCTTCTTCCGTGAGTCCAGCGCCTGTGTCCGAGATCTCGACGGCTACGATGCCGCCCTTTGCTGAAGTCGCGATTCGTAGCATGCCGCCCTTCGGCATTACGTCAATGGCGTTCAGGACGAGGTTCTCGAATGCGCGCCGCAGCAGGTCGGGATCACCTGAGATCGTTGTATCGAAGGACGAGAAGTTCGTCTCAAGCTTGATTGGATTGGCCGCGCTGGAGAGTTGTGGAGCAAAGAGACGCGCAATCTCTTCGAGCAGCTGGTTCACACTTACTGCCTGAAGACGCGGCGCCGGCATTTTGGAGAAATCGCTGAAACGTCCAACGATCTTCTTCAGGTTGTTAAGCTCGGCGAGCAGCGTAGTTGTGCTTTCCGCAAAGATGTCGTTGAACTCAGGCGAGTTCTGCTGACGGGCCTTCATCAGATTCTCGACCGTGATCTGCAGAGGGAAGAGGGGATTCTTCAGTTCGTGCGCGAGCCTGCGCGCGAGCTCTCGCCACGCGGCGACGCGCTCGGCCTGCACGGCGCGATCGCGCTGGCGGAGCAATTCGCCGGTCATCTGGTTGAACGAGGCAATCAGGCGTGCAACTTCGTCGTTGTTCGCTCCTGCATCATCGACCTTGCGTCCCCAATTCCCCGCAGCTACATCCTCGGCTGCGGCAGTCAGATCTTCGATTGGGCGGCTGATGCGGCCTGCCCACCATCCGCTGGCGATGATGCTCAGTACTACTCCGGCCAAGGCAATCAGCAGGGCGGTGGTTCGAATCCGGGTCTGCAGATCGCTGAGCTCGGCCTGGCTGCTCGCGATCACAATGACAGCGAGGGTGCGCGACTCGCGGCCTGAGCGTGGAATCGCTCGAACCGCGTAGGAAGTGCTGTTCAGCCGAACGTGTCCGCGCGCTTCTTTGTTTCCATTGTGTGCCTGCTCCAGCACCGATTTCAGATCGTCCGGAACCGGGATCGCGCCGGATGCATCTTGCAGGTCGCCCGAGGAGCTGCCTTCCGGCTGCCAGAGAAGGAGTTTGGTATTGCCCGGCAGGACTTCGGAGAGATTTTTCAGAAACGCGGAATCGATGCGGCGTCCGGCAAGAACGTAGAAATTGCGATCCACTCCTGGGACCTGCTTCACATCGACGAGAGCCAGGTTCTTTCCTTCGGCAGTTTCCTGCTCATGGAGAAAATAGCTTTGTTGGTCCCAATTCGGGACTTCGGTGATCCAGCTTTCATGCACGCCGAATCTAGCCTGCCACTCTGCCGACGAGATGATTGCACCTTCGGGACCGAAAAGATCGAGGTAATCGAGTTGCTGTTGTGAGGCGAGCGACGAGGCCAGGGTCAAGTACGGCGCCGGATCTCCTCCTGGAGTGCTGAGAGCCATAGCCATGTCGCGGACCGCTTGCGAACGCGCAATCGCCTGCGCGCGCAGGTTGAGATTTTTCCCCTGAAGCGCGAACTCGTTTTCGAATTGATTCTTGATCGCCTCAGTTTGCTGGTCTTCAAAACTGTGGAAGGCCCTGCGAGCGCCGGCTGATACGACATAGGAAATAACTACGACAGTGCCGACAACGATGCTGCCGAAGATCAAGAGTAGCCGCCACCTCAGACTCACCTTGGCGGCTCCATCCAGAGATTTCCCAAATCGACACCGCCGGCGATGCCCAAAGTCCAGTCGTGCACTGCCGGAGCGATGCTGAACGACTCAGGAAGGTGCGCGATCGGAATAATCGAGAAATCCTTCAGCGCGTCATTTTCGACAGAGAATAGTTGATCGGCAGTTGTGGCCGATCGCGCCCGCTGCAAGGTCGCGTTATCGAGGGCATTGCCGATTGACGCAAGGGCCGACGCGGCATCGGGTGATTCAATGCGCACGCGAATGAGACGAACGTCAGCGTCGAAGCTGCGGAACATCGGCGATTCCGGACGCGGCTGGAGCGTGATCCCCGCATCGCGAGCATTGAGTGAGACGCGTTCAGCAATCAGGCGCGCAAGATCGTCTGCCCCGTCATAGACCAGCGACAACGTTGAGAGCGCGGCCGCCTGATTGCGCAGTCGCACTGCACTTCCGAGATCCTGCGCTGAATTGAAGAGATGTGCATATCCTGAGATCCATTCTGGAAGCAGCGCGGCGCTGGCTTCGCCTTGACGGCGCAGCAGCACGGTGAAGATGGAATTGCGATCGATGGATCGCGCAAGCGCCTCGCGGATTCTCGGATCAGACGCTGCAGGATGATTTGGTGTAAACGCGAGAGCGATGACCTCGAGAGGTCGAGAAAATATTCCCGTAGAACTGTTCGTCGGACGAGGTTGAGTCGGATCGCTCTCAATGGCGTCGGCACGGGCGAGCTGGAAATCATTGACCTGGTCCGCGAGCGACCTGGTCATCTGAATGCGGACGCGATCGACAAACGCGCGACCCTGCCAGGAGTCGTCGAATGCCTGCAGTTCGACGTACTGCCCGGCTCGGAAATCTGAGATCTGAAAAGGCCCGCTGCCGATCCAGCGGCCGTCAGCCCCAGCTATGCAAATGGAGTTGCGCGACTCGGCAAGCTCGAACGGCATTTCCGGAATGGGGGCGTCACTATCGATGCGAAGTTCCTTGCCGTTAATCTGGAAATGCCAATTTGGATTTTGCGCAGTGAGCGCCGCGATCACCGTCTGCGGCGTCATCGTCGTCCCGTTTTGCATTGCGACTCCATCGCGCAGTGTGAACAGCCATGTTCGCCCTTCCCCCTCGACGCGCCACGCGGTTGCCAGCGAGGGTCGGGGCGTACCAGTGGCGTCGATTGCGGTCAGCCGATCGCAGACACTGCGCAAAACGATATCCCGCACACGAGAGCGGTTGCCATTTGAATCCGGAGCAATATCGAACGACGAAAACGTTCCTCGCATCTCCAGCCGCAACGTGCCGCCGTAATGCGGGCGCGTAGCCGCAAGGGAGAGCGCAACCAGGCTAGTAATTGCAGCGAGGAGTAAGCAGATACGCTTCATAGCGTCCAGATAGAGATGAAACTACCGCAACGGCCTGCTGACCGCCGGGTGAGGGATTCAGATTGATAATCGGTCCAGGAAAAGGCGCCGGCTGGGCAACGGGTGTCAGTTCCGAATTGGAAACGGCGTACGCCGTAGCGGCGTCGGATTGAGTAAAGTCTCCTTGCGAGCCGGCAATCACAATGTCCCGAATACACGTGCTCTGAACGGCAGCGATGTTGCTGCCCCATTTTGCTGCGGGAATAGCGGAGGTTTGCCCATTTACCCGTGAGCGCACACGTCCGTCGATTCCGGAGTAGAGTACCCGATCGCTCAGAACGGCAGCAGAATAAAAGGGATTGACAGTCCCGTTTTGGGCGGATTGACCGGAGAGAATACCGTTGAAGTAGTTCCGGGTTGAGGCATAGAAAGCTTCAAGGCGGCGATCTTCGCCGACTGGCCAGGGATCATCACTTTGACGGCAGGTGATGGAGAGCGTCTGTGTAATCACTCCTGTGCAGTGCAGGGCGGGCAGGTAGGCGTCGATGATGCTGCCTTGTTGAATGAACAGCCGACCGCGCAAATCGCGACTTCCTCCCGGCGCGATGCCGAGGGGTTGCGTCTGCGTAAGATGCCATTGTCCTGATTGCATTTGAAACAACTGCACGGAAGATCTGGTAAGCGCAGTCAGGTGCGCGCCTTCTGAAATCTTGCCCTCCACCAACGCGACGTCGAGCAGCGGCTCATCAGAGGAGATGAGAAGAGTCCGCGCCAGCACGACCGGATCACTGGTGCTCTCGGTCGCCAGCCTGGGGCGGGGCATCTCCAGGATGGCTACCTTGCGTACTTCGCCCTCGAATATCTCGGCCGTCCAGACGTAATTGCGAAAGCTTTCTGCTAGCGTGATGTTGATCGTAGTTCCACCTTCAGTGGAACTTTTAGCGCGCCAGCCACGCGCCTGCAGTTGCTGCAGCAATTCGGAGCGGAGAGTCGTGACCGCGTCATCACTCAGCGACGAGCGATTAGTGATTGCAATCGAAACCGCGCCGGGCGTGGAGCGCTCGGTAATGCGCGCCGCAAGCTGCGCAGCCGCGGAGGGGATGTCCTGACAAAGCACGCTTGCCGGCGCAAAAAGAAATCCGACCAGCAGCCAACGGCAAAGCACTTTCAGCATGAGCTAGGCGGAGTTTAGCACGCATGTACAGACAGGAAGGATGAGAATAGCTTTGCAAAGAGGATTGCAGCGAAAAGATATCGAGCACCTGCACGAACCGAGACTCGTAAGTGCATTACTGCATCGTTCGCAAATCACGAAATCCCGGCTCTACAGGCAATTGCTGATGGGAACGAATCGGACAGACTTTCCTAGGCTGCGCGACGAAGATTCGAGCGCGAACTCTTGGATTTGGCCTTCGTCCGCGATCCTGCTTGCGCTGCCCGCGATTTCGACGTTCGCATTCCGCTGCTGCTACGACGTGTGCTGCTGGCGCGAGAAGTGCGTGTGCCGGTTTCAGTCCCGCGACCCGAGCGGGATGAGCTGCGCTTTGCCCGTGCGTTGCTGGTACGAGAAGAAGCAGATCGCGAAGAGCTGTGTCCGCGACTCTCGCCCGCGCGTGCGGTTGTCTTCCGGCGCGAGGAGCGGCCTTCGCTGCGATTCTGATTGCGCGAACGCGTCGATTTGCTTGAGCGTGAGCTGCTGCGCGCGCTACTGGACGCGCTTCGCGATTTCGAAGTCGCCTGCGTACGGCGACCAGTGCCACGATGCGCAGTTTGTGCCTGCCTGGCTGTCTGGCGGCTTACGAGCTTATTGAAATTGCTGCGCTGTCCTCCTGCGGTGGTCTCCTGAAACAGCAACGCGAGGCCGCGCTCATCGAATTTGTCGAACCAATCATCCCAGGAGATCTCTTCGAGAGATCCTTCGCCGCTGTAACCCGGGAAATCCAGGCGCAGAATGCCGATGTCGTCTCTGCCTCCGGTGTTTCTTACGCACGACGGACGTCCGCCGCGCTCCTCCGCCCATTGGCGAATCTCGTCATGATCGGTAGTCGTTCGACTGCTTGCTGATGGCATGAATATTGTTCTCCTTTCTCCCTTTTCGAGTGAGATGCAGGCGATGATTTCGTGCCGCCTGAGTGTTGTTGCGCCATCTCACGCCGCTGTGGTTTCGCCTCCCATAATGGAAAGCACTTCTCCGGTGATATAACTCGAACACGCTTCCGCCGCGAAGAACACATACGCCGGCGCGACTTCTTCCGGCTGTGCCGGACGGCCCATGGGCACATCTTCGCCATGCTTGCCGACTTCTTCGGCCGGTTTGTCGGCGACATTGAGCGGAGTCCAGACGGGGCCCGGCGCCACGCAGTTCACGCGAATGCCTTTCTCGACCAGGTTCTGCGCCAACGATTTCGAAAACGCGTTAATAGCGCCTTTCGTGCTGGCATAGTCGAGGAGCTTCTTGTTGCCTTCGAGTCCTGTTTCAGAACCGGTGTTCACGATCGCGCTGCCAGGCTTCAGATGCGGCAGAGCCGCTTTGGCCATATAGAAGTAGCCGAAGATGTTGGTGCGGAAGGTCTTCTCCCACTGCTCTTCGCTGAGCTGCTCCAGGCCCTCCTGGCGATGCTGATAAGCAGCGTTGTTGACGAGGACATCGAGTTTGCCGAACTTGCGAACGGTTTGCGCGACCGCGCGTCGGCAGAAGACGGCGTCTTTCACGTCGCCCGGAATCAGCAGGCACTCGCGTCCTTCTTTTTCGACTGCTTTCCTGGTTTCGTCTGCATCCTGCTGCTCTTCGGCGAGGTACACGATCGCGACGTTGGCGCCTTCACGCGCGTAGAGCACAGCAACGGAGCGGCCGATGCCGGAATCGCCGCCAGTGATCAGCGCGACTTTGTTCTTTAACTTCTCGGAACCTTTGTAGAGGGGAGCCTGATAGCGCGGCTTCGGTTCCATTTTGGCCTCGATGCCGGGACGCGGCTGATGCTGCGAAGGCAACGGGGATTTCGGCTCGTGCTGCCGTCCTTTGCTGGCCGGGAACTGCATCACTGTTCCCTTGGTCTTCTTTTCTGATTTTTGCTGCTCGCCGGCTTTGGATTTTGACTGAGTTTTGCGGGATTTGATGGCCATGCTTGCTCCTCGGAACCGGCAGCAATCGCCGGGGGGTCGGAAATCGCCGAATGGAGAGTTCCGATCCCAAATGCTTCGACTACTGAACTGAAGCAGCCGCAAACCACGCGGCTGCCCGACCGCCTACCGTCGGCGGTTCTGTTTTGCTTGGAACTCTTACGCGGGCTTCTGGTTGTAGCGCTTAGCTGCCATTTCGCCGAGCGCCGTCAGCGGTGACTTCGTTACGGCGTTGTGGCTGTCCTTGCCTTTGCGCTTTTCGTCGGAATCGCCGGCGCTGGGCAGTGTGCGATTCACCAGGCTCAGGATCTCCGTGGTGAGCCCGGGCGCGAGTCCGTGGAAGCGCGCCAGCAGCTCCGCCTGCCATGAAATAATCAGCTCAGCGCGTCCGCTTTGAGTCGCATCGACGATCTGCTTCGCCGCGCGCTTCACATTGATCGACGTCATCGGATTGGTGCCGCTCAGGCTGAACCAGGTGAACTCCTGGCTGTGTTTGCCTTTAAATTCGGCGTTGATGTGTGAGCCGGTGCGCATGAGTCCCGGAACTACCGTCACGACCTTCACATCCGTTTTGCCGAGTTCTGAGCGGAGGCCTTCCGAAAACGCGACCGCCGCGAACTTCGAGCAGCTATAGGGCAGCAGATGGGGCACGCTCACTTTGCCGCCGATTGAGGTGATGTTCACAATGCGCGCTTCGCCGCGCCGGCGCATTTCGGGCAGGGCAGCAAGGGTGGCGTACACCTGGCTCCAGAAGTTGATCTTCATCGCCTCTTCGAAGTCTTCGAGATTCTGGTTCTCGACCGGACCGACGGCGATGATGCCCGCATTATTTACGAGCACATCGAGCGCGCCGAAATGGCTCTGAACCTTCAGAACCGTGCTCTCCACCTGCTCGCGATCGGAGACGTCGCAGACGAAAGTCATCACCGACCCGCCGGCTTCACGTTCGATAGTTTGACGCGCGCGTTCCAGCTCTTCTTCGTCCCGGGCGCAGATCGCTACCTGTGCGCCGCGGCGCGCGAACTCCTCCGCCATCGCAAGCCCAAGCCCGCGCGAGCCGCCGGTGATGAACACCGTCTTACCGTGCAGCGAAAAGTTATCGCGTCGGCGCGCCAAGGTGGATGCCGCGATTCCTGCAGCAGCCGCTCCCAAAATGAGACCTCCTGCCGTAACCGCGGCGGCGCCGATCAGAATCTTCTTCGCTTGGGAAGGAATATGAACATCGAGGCGATCGAGCAGGTCCATGGAGTACCTCCGGAGGTTGTGACTCAGGTGGCGATGGCCATCTGCATCGTGGGTACCGCTTCTACTCGAATGCGAAGTTTGCATCCGAGCTCAAGGAAACTGTCAAACCACTCGCCCGGCGCGCTGCCCTGTTCGCGCAGCTTGGGATACGCCGTACGGGACATCTGGTAATAGAGATTTTCGACCTTCCAGAGGTTGACTGCAAACGGCAACTCGCGCAAAAGATCGATCAAAGAAGAAATCTTTTTCAGCAGGCCGAGGTTCCTGGGATGGCGTTCGAGCTGCTCGGTAAGCCCATTGAGTTTGCGCTCCATGAGATATGCGAGCCCTGCAGAATCGAGCTGCACTCCTTCATCGCGCGCCTGGTTGAGCAGATTTCGAACCTCGCCAAGATCGAGAAACTCGGCACGAAACTCGCGCTGCAGTGAGGCGTTGATCACGAACTCGGCCGCGAGAGCCAAAGCTTTCGGTTTGGGATACTTCACATCGGACAAAAAGCGCATGAGCGGCGCATGGTGTTCGTAGATTCCGCGCAGGCTGGCTTCGGCTTCGCGCAGGGTGGATTCGAGAATGTGATCCATAATGCGCCGCTGCTCGTCGCGGAAGAGAGATTTGAGCGAGTAAGTCGGTCCGCCAAAGTGCTTGTCGAGCGCGCGGATAACTCCTGGGATATCGGCGCGCGAGAATGCCTGGCGCAGATCCTGCACCGTGCGTTTGTAAGCCTCGTCTCCGGCAAAGACGCGCACCCCTGCACTGAGCGAGTGGTCACCCATGTGCAGGACCGCGAAGGTGTAGTGTCCGCACTCGTGGGTGACGCGCGAGCACACCTCCGCTCGGCCGATGGCAAGCTGCATCTTCCCGTAGATGAACGTCTGGTAATCGGCAGGCTCGATGGTGTAGGAGTACTTTGACGCTCCGGTTTCAAAAAGGGAACTGATGGCATAATGCGCGGCCACTTGCTCCAGGCCCACCATGGCGGGCTTCACCCACCTGCGGTACATTTCTGCGGCATTCTGGTAATCAGGAATGTTACTGAGCGCGTGCTGCAAACGCTCTAGAAATCCCGCTTCGATGGCCTCGCCGTCATCATATTCCGAGAGCTTCTGCGCAAGCTGAATCACGCGGCCTGCGTACATGATCACCTGAACGGTCTCGATGCCGGAGAGCTCATCAAAGAACCATCCGCAGCTCGTGTACATGAGCATGGCGTGGCGTTGCATTTCCAGCAGATCGAGTGCCGCAACGCGCTCTTCGTGCGTGAGTTCGTGGCTTGAGTTTTCAGCGAAGAAGCGGTCGAGGCTCTGGTTGGAACGATCGACGATTACGGCGATGTAGTCATTCCGTGCTTTCCATAGATCATCAAATAGCTGCGAGCCGCGTTGCTCATAGAGCGACATGACCGTGTCCCGCAGCCAGTCGAGCGCGTGACGCAGAGGACCGCGCCAGTTCTGATTCCAGTCGCCCCGTCCACCGGAGTTGCAGCCGCAGTTCTCAAACCAGCGTCCTACCCCGTGAGAGCAGCTCCATGCACTTTTCTCAATAATCTGGACTTCATGCTCCGCAGGATGCTTTTCAAGGTACTCGCCATAATTCGTTAGCTTCGCGATGCCTTTTTCTTCGATGAACTGGAGTGCATAGGCCAATGCCATGTCGCCATGAGGATGATGATGCCCATAGCTCTCACCGTCGGTGGCGATGTGCATAAGCTGCGGCCAATCGCGCGCATCGGAGAATCCGCCCGCGAGTCGATTCGCAAATTGCTCTCCGCTGTTCAGAAGCTTCTCGAAGGCGACCGCTTGCGAAATAGGTCCGTCATAAAAAAAGACGGTAATGGAACGCCCTTCGTTTAGCCGAACCAGGTAAGGACGCGAAGGATCGATCTTTCCTCCAGAAGCATCGCGAAATGCGCGCGCGCCGATGCGGCGATACCGCCAGGCTTGATACGGCGACAGGATCGTAAACTTCAGGCCGAGTTGCGCCATGATGTCGAGCGTTGGGAGATCGACAGCGGTTTCCGGCAGCCACATGCCTTCGGGCATGCGATGAAAGCGGGACTCAAAGTCGCGGATACCCCAGCAGATCTGCGCGTAACGGTCGTGATTGTTCGCCAGCGGCAGGATCATGTGGTTGTACCCCTGCGCGATCGCCGATCCGTGACCCGAGAATCGCTCCTGGCTCAGCCGGTCTGCTTCAAGAATGGCGACATAGACTTCCGGCTCCTGAGTTTCCATCCAGGAGAGGAGAGTCGGGCCGAAGTTGAAGCTGATTTTGGCATAGTTGTTCGTGATCGCCGCAATGCAGCCTTCATGATCGAGAATGCGCGAGGCCGCGTTCGGCGCGTAACACTCGCTGGTGATGCGCTGGTTCCAGTCGTGAAATGGATATGCTGAATCCTGCACCTCAACCGTTTCTAACCACGGATTTTCACGGGGTGGCTGGTAGAAGTGGGCGTGGATGCAGATGTAGCGTTCCATGCGAAGCGGGCGGTGGGCGGAGAGACTGCCTCGCGGGTTAGATGCGCAACCTTGCCGGAATGCTGGCCAGAGAAGAAGCGAATTTCAGCGCCGAATGCGGTGATGGGCTGGTTTACAAGTCGCCTATCCAATGGGAAAACTGCGTTGCATTCGAAATGCGGCCGCGCAGGAGATCGGCTATGGCGTCGTGCATGACGAGGCTGTTCATCGCCTGCGGGACCACGGTCCCTTGCTGCTGGCCGGGGAAGTGAACGAGCAGGACCGGACGAGGATCGAAGCCGGTCTGCGCGGCTTGTTCGTCTTCTTTGGTCCACCACGCAGCGCCGCGCCAGAGCGGGATTCGCCAGGAATGATCCGAGCAGACGACTACGATGGTATGACGATCTAGATCCGCCGAATGCAATGAATCCAGCAGCGCCTGCAGGTCACGGTCGGCCAATGCGAGATTGTCGAGATACGAGCCGCCGTTACGAACTTGCTGGGTAGCTCGGTCGTAGACGCCCGGGGGATGCGGCACAGGCATATGCACGAACGCGAAGCGGATGTCTTTGTCGGCAACAAGCTTCACTGCTGGAGCAAGCACGCCTTCTGCGTCGCGAACGTGAAAGTCTACCGAACTCGGATCTTTCGACTTCTCGTGCATCAGCCGGCGCACTGAGCTGCTGAGCGGCGCGAGAGCATTTTCAATTGTCGATTTTTGCGGCGACATATGCGAGTACATGTAAGCCGGCGTGAACTGGTCGGGATACCAGAAGCACGAATCGAGCACGCTGCCGAGCAGACGACAATATGGATTCGACCAGCCCGCAACGCCGGTTGTCCATCCATCGCGCTGCGCTTCGGCGAAGAGCGTCTGCTGTGGATCTAAGGCGTGCCAATGAGAATCCTTTTCTGTTCGGATGATTGCTTGACCGTCAAGCGTGCTCTCCAGCTCCGCGATTTGTCGGCCTAAAATCAGCGACGGCACGACTTTGGCCGTGTAGTAACCGGGCGCGCTGAGATGCGAAAAGGAGAAGCTTTCGCTGGCGAGCTGGTGAAGAGCCGGCAGCTTCAGATTCGAATGAGAAATCTCGAACACCTGCTGATACGAGAGCTCGTCGAGCAGAATCCAGACGATGCGCTCGCTGCTTGCGTCAGGATCGCCTGACGGGCGCCGAAATGAAACTGCATCCGGCGCAGGTCGGTGGAATGCGACGAAGAGGAGCTTGGGCAGCATCCAGAAGATGCAGCATCCGATCAGAACGAGGGCAAAGCGGAACACGCTGATGCTGCGAGTATAGACGGCTGGCGCCCACCGCCAGGCAGCGAACCCCAAGAGGAGGACGCCTGCGTCCAAAATTCCCGGTTTGGGAACTCGCTGCCGGAGCTCCGCAACCTTCGCAACCGACGCGACGGCAACAACTACCGCGATGGCCAGCAGGATGGTCCATGCGGGACTGCGATTCTCTTTGTCGCTGCGCGCAACGAGGAAGGTGACCGCCGCCCAGGCGAGGGCCACAACGACCAGATCGATCAGAATTCCGCGGCTAACGGTGTTTACCGGCAGCACGGAAAAATACAACGCAGCATGGCTTGGCGAAATCTGCGGCCAGAGATATGCGAGCAAAATCAGGATTGCAGCGCCGCAGCCTTCGAGCAGGTGTTGCGCCTTCATGCCTCAATGATTCCGCAGGAGGAAGAAGAGTACGCGCCCATTGCTCAGCGGCTTCCGCGCTACCGGTTCGAAATACTGGGTGAAGCTCCTGAGGAATGCGCGTTCGTCGAGATGCGCGTAAAGGATATCGCGTCCGCGGCAAAGGTCGAGAAAGCGAACGTCCGTTGCCGGAACCCATTCGACGACCGCCCAGCGAGTCGTGAATTCATTTACCAAACGCGCGATCTCTGCCATTGGGATTTGGTCGATGAGTAACAAATGATGAATGAGGCCGAGCATCATCACCAAATCGAACCGTCCGCGGGCACGATCGAGCAGCGAACTGGTCTCCGCATTTTGCCAACCGAGAGCCGGAGTAGGTCGCGCGGCATCGGCAATCAGAGGCAATATGGGAAGCCGGGACTCGCATGCTGCGCGCCAGTTTTGCTCGGAGGCGGCAACGTCTGTATCCCAGGCGACCACATTCGCTCCGGCGTGCGCGGCTAAACGCGAGTACTCGCCAGTGTTCGCGCCGATGTCGAGCACGTGAGCTGGCTTGGCCGTATAGAGAATCCGCTCGATGAACTCGCGCTTTTCGTCGCGGTCGCTGGAGCTGTAGTGCGAGGCGCTCTCAGGGTAAGCGCTCCACTTTGATGCTCCCATTTTGGGAGTAAAGGCACGCAGCGCTCGCCGCAGGCGCTTGATGCGCTGCCGGTGCATGTAGAGCGCGACTTCGGGTCGCTGTTTCAGTTTTGCCGCGGAGGTGCTGTTTGCGTTCTTCTTCTCAAGCAGGAATGGGAGAGTCACATGCGAAAAAACTGCGGGTAGAAGTCGTGTCAATGTAGACAGATGAGCATACAGATCGCGCGGTTCATACCCGTCCCTCCGCGAGAGGCTCGCAGCCAGCGGCCATCCGAGATATTTGTATGCAGCCAGCGGTAGCAGAAATGTGCGGACGAATTGCCCATAGGCCATCCACAACGGATTTTCGAGCTCTCGGGCTTCGGTGGAGAGGACATCGACAAACACCGGTCGGCTGCCTTCAAACAAGACGTTTAGCGGCGTTGCGTCCTTCAGCACTCTGCCGATCGACAACTGCTGCTCGGCGAAGTCGAGTGTGAGTTCGGCGGCTGCGATCCACTGGCTGGGCGTCCACTCCCAGGGATAGGAAGGAAAGAAAACCCTCTGGTGTTCCAGTTCGAGTTGCTCGCCCGGCGCACTCGAGAGAATACGAGTTTCTACCAGACGACCGCTGGCAATCCAGTTCTGTGCCAATTCGGAACCGAGGAAATTCAGGCAATCTTCGGCGTACTCTGGGTGGACTGTACGCAGCACGCGCTCATCGTCGATGCGAAGCGAGCCGGCGGGATCGCGAAAGGTTGCAGCGGGGGAGGACAACGGATACTCCTACTTCTCTGTGCTGGAGTCGGCCTCCGAAGAGGAATGAGCTCCGAATGCAAACAGCCGGCGCAACCGGTGACGTAAATAGAAGACGGCGCCGGCAAACATACTGCCGATCACCTGCAGCAGCATGTATCCCGATCCGGGATCGACGTACGCGTGAGCAGGGCGTTCAAAAGCGCAGACGACGGTTGCGATCTGCAGCACACTCAAAGCAAGCCAGACTATTCGAAAAAGGGGACGAGCGCTCATGACGCCTCCTCAACCCTCAGAGTAGGACCGAGTTGCATCATCCCCTGTTAAGAATTGTTTTAGAAAGTTACGAATTGACATGGGCCGAAATGGAACTTGCGTAATATTTCTCAGTTTTATTCACCAACAGCCTGAAATCTGCGATCGGACGCAGATCGGCAGCCCATTTCCCAAGTTTTGTACGATTGCGGTAGTCTCTGCTGAGTAAACGCTCATGACCAGGATCAAGAGCATTTCCCAAAGCACAACACCACAGCAATCAAAGCAGCACGTACTCGCTATTGACGTTGGCGGTACGCACGTAAAGCTGCTCGCTACCGGCCAAAAAGAGGTGCGCAAAGTTCCGTCTGGTCCCAAACTCACCGCGCGAGAGATGGTCAACCAGGTAAAGGACGCGGTGAGGGATTGGAAATATGACGCGGTCTCGATCGGATATCCAGGCCCAGTGGTACAGGGTCGGCCAATCAATGAGCCATTCAATCTCGCGCCCGGTTGGGTGAAATTCGACTATCGCAAAGCTTTCGGAAAGCCGGTGAAGATCATCAACGATGCCGCCATGCAGGCTCTTGGCAGCTACAAGAAAGGACGCATGCTCTTCCTGGGGCTAGGCACAGGGCTCGGTTCAGCGATGATCGTGGACGGCGTGCTGCAGCCCATGGAACTCGCTCATCTTCCTTATAAAAAAGGCCGCACCTACGAGGACTATCTCGGGAAGCGCGGTCTTGAGCGGCTGGGACGAAAGAAGTGGCAGAAGAATGTCTTCTATGTCGTGGCACAGCTTCGGCAAGCAGTGCAGGCGGACGACGTTGTCCTAGGCGGTGGGAATGCCAAGAAACTCGATCAGCTTCCCGCCGGCGTTCGTCTCGGCAGCAACAAGAACGCGTTCATCGGCGGCTTCCGCATGTGGCAGGACGAAAGCGTGCGCCACGGCATCGTACGCACTGCGGGATCAAAGTAGATTTCTTTATTGCGTCGATGTCTTGACGATGGTCATTTCTGGAAGCTGCGTATTCCATTCTGCGCTGACGTGTTCGAAAGTCTGGCGGAACTCACGTGTCTGTCCAGCCTTCAAGGGCGCGCTGCTTAGAGGCGCAGTGTCGATGTAGGGCTGGCGCGTGGTGATCACCATCAGCCGCTGCGTTTCCTTTTGCACCACCTGCCCGAGGCTGTCGTGAAAGACGATCTGCAGGATCGCGCTAGTCACGGTCTTGTCGCCGTTGTTCGCGATTTTGCCCTCGATGTAGGTAACTTCCTGGCCGGCGAAGTTTGCGGCGGTGCTCATCGACGGGCTGGAGATCACGAGATTGGCGGCATAGGGATCGGGAGTTGAAGGCGCACTGGTCTCATTCGAACCTTTTCTCCCCAAAAAAACGAGCAACGCAATCACGATCGCAACTGCGAGAGCGCCGATTGCGATAGGAACAATTGGCGGACGCGATTCCTCTGCGTTGGTCGAACCGCCGAACGAGGGAACGGGAGTGGGAGATTCCGCCATTGTCAGGATTGTACCGCCAATGCCATGCTGCCCCTCTCAGAGCATTTGCTAGCATCGCTACATGCCGCAGGCGCTGGTCGAGATTCGGGAACTCACGAAGGTTTACACCCGCAGCGGCGGCGTGTTCAGCCGGGCTGACGAAGAGATACGGGCGGTGAATGGTGTCTCTCTCGATATCTTTGCCGGAGAGACTTTGGGTCTGGTTGGCGAATCCGGATGCGGCAAAACCACCTTGGGACGAATGGTTTTACGGCTGATCGAGCCGACCTCGGGATCAGTGCGATTCGATGGGCAGGACGTTCTCGGCGCGTCACATTCGGAAATGCGCAAGCTGCGCCGAGACATGCAAATCGTTTTTCAAGATCCGTTTGCCTCGCTCAACCCGCGCATGCATGTGTTCGATATCGTGCGCGAACCCTGGAGCATTCACGGCGGACCGGACCACAATGGAACTGCACCGCCGCGCGTTCGTGCCGCCGAACTCTTGCAAGCCGTTGGACTCGACGAGAGCGCGCTCGATCGCTTTCCTCATGAGTTCTCAGGCGGACAAAGGCAGCGCATCGGCATCGCGCGCGCACTGGCGCTGAACCCGAGGTTCGTGGTGCTCGATGAGCCTGTCTCTGCACTCGATGTAAGCGTCGGCGCGCAGATCGTCAACCTGCTGGCAAAGCTGCAGCGGGAATTCGGGCTGACGTACCTGTTCATCTCGCATTCGATGCCCGTTGTGCGCTATCTCTCAACGCGAATCGCTGTCATGCGCAGGGGTGTGATCGTGGAGCTCGGAGATGCGGAGCAGATCACTTCCGCTCCGCGTCACGAGTACACAAAAACTTTGCTTGCGGCGACTCCGGAAGTAGAAGCGTTCTGATTATTCAGGGACGAGCGTCTTCTTTCAGGTCTTGAGAGATCAATCCAATTACAACCAGGCCGGCCACGAGCGTAGCTCCCTCGAGCCCAACGGAGAACTGGTGCAGACGATCAAAGGCGGCACGCCCCGCGTCTTTCGGCGGAAGTGCCTCAATGGAGCCGCCGACGAGGTCGCGAATGCGCTGCATCTGCGGTATCACCACAAACTGCGAGATCGCCGTCAGCAGGATCATGAATCCCACCAGCGTTCGAACCGCCCGCACTTTTCCGGGGCGAATGAGAAACGTAAGCACGAATAGAACAACACCACAAACAAGGCCGATCAGGTGCAACGCCGTAAGTGACACACCGACTACGCCAGCCGCGAGCTCAGGTTTCGGCAAGATCGAGAAGAGAGCCGGCGCAACCACGGCGGAAAAGAAGATGATGCCGCCTACCCAGACCACCAGAGCCAAAATGATCAGGAAACGTGCAAACGAGCGCATGGCTAAGACGGGACAGAGACGCCGTCTACGATCTCTGCCAGAATGCGCTCGGCCTGCTCGGACGCCTTGAGATTCGAGCTATAGCGTGCGTTTACTACCACACGATGTGCAAACACGGGAACTGCGAGACGTTTGAAGTCGTGCGGAGTGGTAAAGCTACGACCTTCGACAAAAGCCATGGCTTGGGCCGCACGATACAGCATGAGCGAACCACGCGGGGACACCCCCAGGGACAGCTGCTCGGATTCGCGGGTTCGCTTCACGATCTCGAGCATGTAGTTCACGAGCGATTCATCGACGCGAATCTGTTTTACCTGCTCCTGCATCTCGAGCACGTCCCCGGCACCAAGAACCGGCCGGACTTCATCCAGACGCGCGGCTCCAGCTTCTGCGCGGAGAATCTCCCGCTCGCTTTCGTGCGCCGGATAGGTCATCTGTACGCGCAGCAGAAAACGGTCGAGTTGAGATTCCGGCAGAGGATACGTTCCGTGGTGTTCTACAGGATTCTGTGTGGCAATTACCAAGAAGGGACGCGGAACTTCGCGGGCCTGTCCATCCACCGTGACCTGACCTTCGTTCATCACCTCAAGCAGCGCAGATTGCGTTTTTGGAGTCGTGCGATTGATTTCATCTGCGAGCAGTACGTTAGTGAACACCGGTCCAGGCTTAAATTCAAAACGTTCTTCAGCAGCGGAGTAGATCGAAGTGCCGAGAAGATCGCTGGGCAGCATGTCACTGGTGAACTGGACCCGCTGGAAGATGCAATCGAGGGCTCGCGCGAGCGTATGGCCGAGCGTGGTTTTTCCCACTCCGGGAACGCCTTCGATCAGCAAGTGCCCCTTAGCAAAAACAGCCACCAGCGCCAGGCGTACCACTTCGTCGCTGCCGCGGATGATCGAACGCAGCGTGCTTTCAAGCCGCTGTGCGCGCTCGTGGAGCGATGCCGGTTCGGTTTGCAGGGCCTGGTGAGCCATTCAGGCAATTGTAATCGGTTGGAGAGAATTGCCTAGATTACGTGAGAAACAACGTGGGCCGGCGACCGTGCGCGATACGCTAAGATCGGCAGCATCGCCTAAAAGCGATTCCTCAGCACATTAATCGGTTGAATGCTGGACGATGGCAACACAATTTCAATGAGAATTGCAATTTTCTGCTTAATAGCCCTGCTTGCAACCCCTGCAGCATCTACTGCAGAGCACAAACATGGAACCGATCCCGTATGTTGCAGGTTCAAAGCCAGCCGCCGACCAAGCTGGAGTACCACGCTGCGGATGCCTGTTCCTGACCTCTACGACAATTGCGATTGGTTTCCCGACCACGCTCGGATTATTTTTCCGGCACCCACAGTCGTCATTGCAGCACTCCATCAGGATTGTTTCTTAAAGAACGGAGCCGTTCCACCTGTTCCAGTTCACACTTTGGACACGCTGGTCGCTTTGAACGCTCAGACGGCCAATGTGACCAAACAGCTCACATGGAAAGACGTTGCGCTGGAAGCACGCGGAGGCGGCAGCATCAACCTGCTAAACCTGAAGGACGGGAACTTTCTCTTCCACGCCGGACTTACATTGAGATTGTGTGATTCCAATTTGAACGAGCTGAGGTCGCGCACGCTGCAATCAATCAACTGGCGAAACGAACAGTGGCTTCCACTCGTGTCCGCCGACGGCAAAAGCATCCTCCTAAAGCATTGGAACACTGACAAGGACAGTGAACGGTGGTCGGAAGAACACTGGATTTCCCCAGAGACTCTGCAGGATATTCGGAGCTTCAGAACTGCACTATACAGTTGGGAGTCCCTGATATCAGGGAATCAAGTTTTCTATAACTTGGCGCGGCGCGGATCTGTTTCCCCGAGCGAGGATCTCGTCTATGTCAGGCAAATCGGTGATCGCGAAGGTCATCCGTTCTGTTCTGCCTGCACAGGCGTAGCCTTGGCAGCTACATCTACGGGAACTGTCATCGTTGCAGCTACGACTGCAGAGCTTTGGCTGGTTGACCCGAGTGGAAACGTTATCTTGCGCAAGAAACTTGGCGGCCTGGGGGACAACATTGAACACGTCGAAGCCACCCAGAAAGGAAGCTTATTCGCGTTCAGCTTCGGACATTCCCGCGATTTTATAGTTACGCGAGGATTCGACACGTTCGTTCTGTTCGATAGCGACGCGAAACAGCAGCGATTTCGGTTTAAGACCACTACATATCCATACGATGAAGGTGAAGGTTGGCAACGTTTGGACACACCATCGTTTGCATTATCTCCTGCCGCAAACCAGATCGTCCTGTTGGATGGTTACGTATTAAAGTCCTTCCTGCTCTCGCCCTAACGTGACCCTGCTGGACCTTAGTTGTTGAAACTGAGCCAGGTTTGTTATGTGATGCTTACTTCTTCGTAGACCCCATATACTTCGCGTAGCGCGTTGCAGATCTCGCCGACCGTTGCATAGGCGCGCACAGCGTCGATGATGTAGGGCATGGTGTTCGCGTTGGACATTTTGCCGTCGGTCTTGACGACAGGCTGTTGTGCCGCGGCTTTCTTCAGCGCTTCGAGGCGGCGCTGAACTTCGTCGTTTGATCGGCTCAATTTCAATGCGTTGAGTTTGCGCGTCTGGTGATCGGCTACTTTCTCGTAGTCGATGTAGAGAATCTCGGGCAATTTCTCTTCGATCACGAAATCGTTGGCGCCGACGATGATCTTTTCTTTGTTCTCGACCGCGCGCTGATATTGATAAGCGGCTTCTGCGATCTCCTTCTGCGGATAGCCGCGCTCGATGGCTTTCACCATTCCGCCCATGGCGTCGAGCTTGTCGAAGTAATCGAACGCGCCCTGCTCCATATCGAGCGTAAACTTCTCGACGAAATACGAGCCACCAAGCGGATCGACCGTTTGCGCAACGCCTGACTCATAGGCGATCACTTGCTGGGTGCGCAGGGCGATGCGTGCCGCATCTTCGGTGGGGAGTGCCAACGCTTCGTCGTAGCTGTCCGTATGCAGCGACTGTGTTCCGCCGAGCACGGCGGCAAGCGCCTGGATGGCTACCCGCGCGATGTTGTTCATCGGCTGCTGCGCCGTGAGCGAGACGCCGGCGGTCTGCGTGTGGAAGCGCATCAGCCACGTGCGTGCATTCTGCGCGCCGAAGCGGTCTTTCATCAGCCGGTACCAGATCTTGCGCGAGGCACGGAACTTCGCGATCTCCTCAAAGAAGTCGTTATGGGAATTGAAGAAGAAGCTTAGCCGCGGGCCGAATTCATCGACGTTCAATCCGCGACGGCGAGCCCATTCCACATACTCAACTCCGTCATAGATCGTGAATGCCAGCTCCTGCAGCGCAGTCGAACCGGCCTCGCGGATGTGGTATCCGCTGATCGAAATGGTGTTGAACTTCGGCGTGAAGTGAGTCCCGAACTCGAAGGTGTCAACTACCAACCGCATCGAGGGAGCAGGAGGGAAAATGTACTCCTTCTGCGCTATGTATTCCTTCAAAATGTCATTCTGAATCGTTCCGGAAATCTTCTTCCAGTCCGCGCCTTGCTTCTCCGCGACGACGAGATACATCGCCCACAGGACCGAAGCAGGCGAGTTGATCGTCATCGAGACCGTAGTCTTTTCGAGATCGATGTCGTTGAAGAGGATCTCCATGTCCTCCAGCGAATCAATCGCAACACCGCACTTGCCAACTTCGCCTTCGCTCTCGGCAGCATCGGAGTCGAAACCCATCAGCGTGGGCAGGTCGAACGCGACGGAAAGCCCGCCTCCGCCGTGAGCGAGCAGATACTTGTAGCGTTGATTCGTCTCCTCCGGCGAAGCAAAGCCGGAGAACTGGCGCATCGTCCAGAGCTTGCCGCGATAGCCGGATGCGTGAATGCCGCGCGTGTAAGGCACTTCGCCCGGATGTCCAAGGTATGTCTCAGTGCTCCAGTCTTCAGGAAGATCAGCCTGCGTATAGAGACGGCGAACCGGCATTCCCGAAATGGTAGTGAAGCGGGCATTGCCGTGCTCATCGAGATTCACGCCTGAAGCCGCGCCGATTGGCCGCTCCGGAGATTTCTCCAGTGCCGGAGCCAGCGTCTTCTCAGCCCATTCGATTTCGGACGGAGACGGATGCCGATTCTCAAATACATCCTGAATCGGCGATTCAGCGACGATTTTCTTTTTATCGGGAGTCATAAAACAGGCTTTCGGCTGTCGGCCATCGGCTTTCGGCCAAACTCTTAATGATAGAGATGCAGCGGATGGATTGCCAGAAATACTGCCTTCGACCCCGACTTGTTAGCGCGCGTACACCAGCCGCCCATCGACAAACGTGTAGCGCACGCGTCCGCAGAGGTTCTTGCCGATGAAGGGGGAGTTCTTTGATTTGGATTTTGAGAGCTCCGCGGTGAAGACCCACTCTTCTTCAGGATCGAAGATGGTGAGATCGGCTACGCCGCCTACGACCACCCGACCTGCGTCTTGCCAGCCCATTACCTCTGCAGGTTTCGACGTGAGCCATTGAACAGCCATGCTCGCATCGCCGCCTGCAACCATGAGCGCGATCGGCAAGGCGGTTTCAAGGCCCGTGATTCCGAAGGGAGCGCGATCGAATTCCTGGGTTTTCTCGTGAGCCGCGTGAGGCGCATGATCCGTGGCAATGCAGTCGATGGTGCCATCGCGCAGGCGGTCCCACATCGCCTCGCGGTCGGCTTCACTGCGCAGCGGCGGATTCATCTTGCAATTCGTGTCGTAGTCGCCGACCTCTTCATCGGTGAGCAGCAAATGATGCGGCGTGACCTCGCAGGTGACGTGAACTCCTTTTTCTTTTGCAGTCCGCACATACTCGACTGCCTCCTTTGTCGATAGGTGTGCGATGTGTACGTGCGCGCCGATTTCAGCGGCCAAATTGATGTCGCGCCCTACGATGCAGGCCTCTGAATGAGCGTTAATGCCGCGCAATCCAAGTCGAAACGATGTCGGCCCCGCGTGCATTACGCCACCGTGAGTCATGCGCGTGTCTTCCGCGTGCTGGATGACAGGAATCGCCAGTTTGTGTGCAGCTTTGAGAGCATCGCGCATAATGTCGTCTCCCAAAATGGGACGACCGTCATCAGTTACTGCCACGGCGCCGGCTTCCACCAATTCCGGATAATCGGTGAGCTTTTCGCCATTGCTACCAACCGTTGCTGCTGCGATCGGACGAACCTTTACACACGCACGCCGTTCCGGCGCCTGCATCCAGCGCGTGATCTCAGGTGTGTCGTTCACTGGCACGGTGTTCGGCATTGGGCAGACAGTTGTAAATCCGCCTGCCGCTGCGGCGGCGGTGCCGGTGGCGATCGTCTCTTTGTAGCTCTGCCCCGGCTCGCGGAGGTGCACATGAAGATCGATAAATCCGGGCGCGATGATGAGGTTCTTTGCATCAATGATCGAGTGATCCGCTCGGGGAATTTTGCCTGGAACCTCGATCGCGCGAATGCGTCCTTCTTCTATCAGGATGTCCCTAAGTGCAGGCTTGGAGCCCGAGCCGTCGATCAGCGTTCCGCCGGCAATCAGAATGGAATCGGGAGGGTGTGCGCGCGGCTTCATCGGCCACCTCCAAGGGCACGCAGCAGAATCGCGCGCCGTACGGCAACGCCATTTCGCACCTGTTCGAGGACGAGCGAACGGGCATTATCGGCTACATCGCTGGTCAACTCCATACCGCGCACCATCGGACCTGGATGCATGACGAGCGCATCGCGAGGAGCGAGCGCCAATCGCTCCGGCGTGAGTTGATAATCGCGCACGTAGTCGTCAACGGAAAGCTGCAATCCAGCTAGCCTCTCCTTCTGCACGCGCAACATCATGATCACGTCTGCTTCAGGCAACGCGGCGTCGAAAGCGCGCGTGACACGCACGCCTGGTGCAATCGTTTCTGCGACATCGGGCAGCAGCGCAGGAGGCCCGCAAAAAGTCACATGCGCTCCTAAGCGCGACAGCAGCAGTGCGTTCGAGCGCGCAACGCGGCTGTGGTAGATATCCCCGACCAGCAATAGGCGCAAGTCTTTCAGGGACCGACGATGCTGGAGGATGGTGTAGCAGTCGAGCAGCGCCTGCGAAGGATGCTCGTGCATCCCGTCTCCGGCGTTGACGATCGGAATCTGCAACTCTCGAGCCAGCAAATGCGGTGCGCCGGAAGAGGGATGACGGATCACAATGCACTCGGCGCCCATCGCGGCCAGTGTGAGTCCCGTATCGATGAGCGATTCACCTTTCTCGATACTCGAAGCCGCCGGGCTCACCAAAGTGGTCGATGCTCCAAGGGATTTGGCCGCGAGTTCGAAGGAGCAGCGGGTGCGCGTGCTGGCCTCGTAAAAGAGTAGGGCCACGTGGCGTCTGATTAGCGGTGCTGTTTTGGGACTGACATTCGCGAACCGAGCGGCATTCTTCAATAAGAACTGGATATCGGCATCGCTCAGAGACTCGATGTCCAGCAGCGATCGCGAAGAGTGAGAAAAATTTCCCTTCCGGAGGGAAGCGGAACGAATACTGCTGCGAAAACCTGCGGAGCGGGAGCGGGGCGTCGCCCCTCGATTCATGCCGAAACCTTCTCCACCAGCAGCACCTGCTCGCTGGGATCGATCTCTTGCAGCTTCACTTCGATAATCTCGTTCTGCGTGGTTTGCACGTTGCGTCCGACGAACGCGGCTTCAATGGGAAGCTCGCGGTGGCCGCGGTCGATGAGCACCAGCAATTGCACGCGGCGCGGGCGGCCGTGGTCGAAGAGAGCGTCGAGCGCGGCGCGGATGGTACGGCCAGTGTAGAGAACGTCATCGACCAGGATTACGTTTTTATCGTTCACGTCAAAGCCGATTTCCATCGGATTCACCACAGGCTTCGGTCCGGTGGTCGAGAGGTCGTCACGATAGAGGTTGATGTCGAGCGTGCCCACTTCGACCGGAGCCTTCTCGATTTTCTTTACCAGTTCCGCCAGACGCTTCGCCAGAGGCACGCCGCGGCGCTTGATGCCTACGAATCCGAGTCGCTCGACGCCGTTGTTCTTTTCAACAATCTCATGCGCCAGGCGGACCAGCGTGCGCTCGATCTCCGAGGCCGACATAAGGCGCGTTTTTTCACGCAGCACAACCTGTGGCTTAGGGCTTTGACTAGTCATGAATGAAGGTGAGTCGGGGTGGACTGAAAATGATACGAGGGAATCCCCAGACGAGGCAAGCCTAAGCCCCGAAGCTTAGCTCGAAGAGGTGCTCCAGCAGGGAACCTCGGGGACTTCGACGTCCCACGCAGAGGGAATCTCGCCGTGACCTTTGCACGTCGGGCATGTCGAGCCGTCAGTGCAAACGCCTCGACCCAGACAGTTGGGGCATTTCTTTGCTTTGAAGACTCTTGCCATTTCATACAGTAGGATGCGCGAAACAGGCCGGCAACTCTGGATTTCCGCAGCTTCCACCCATCACTCAAGGGTACAGACGCGGCATGCCGCTGCTGGGCTGAGCAGGGAGCATCTCGTGGCAGCTACCAGGAGACGGGGCATGCCCCGTCTCTACTTGCGAGGGTTAGAACAAACCGGCTTGCCTTCTTGGAGGGGCGATGCCGAAATGATCATAGGCAAGCTGGGTGGCCACCCGTCCGCGGGGCGTGCGATCGAGGAAGCCGATCTGGATGAGGAAGGGTTCGTAGATGTCTTCGATGGCATCGGCATCTTCGGCGAGCGCTGCAGCAAGGGTATTCAGGCCGACCGGCCCGCCCTGGTACTTCTCCATAATCGCCAGCAGCAGACGGCGATCCATCTCGTCGAAGCCGTGCTTATCGACTTCGAGCATCTCGAGAGCAGCCTGAGCCGTAGCACGATCGATCTGACCTGAGCCGCGAACCTGCGCATAATCTCGGCAGCGGCGCAGAAGGCGATTGGCGATTCGCGGTGTCCCGCGAGCCCGGCTGGCGATCTCGAGCGCTCCAGCGTCGTCGATAGAAACGTCCAGGATTTCCGCCGAACGGGTAACGATGATCTTCAGCTCTTCACCGGAATAAAACTCCAGCCGCAGGACAATTCCAAATCGGGAACGCAATGGGGCGGATAGCAGTCCGGCTCGTGTGGTAGCGGCCACAAACGTAAACGGCTTAACGTCGAGCGTGTGCGTTCGCGCCGATGGCCCCTGCCCAACCATGATGTCGAGCTTGTAGTCTTCGAGAGCCGAATACAGGATTTCTTCGAGTGCCGGCTGCAGCCGATGAACTTCGTCGAAAAAGAGCACCTGCTTTTCGCGCACGTTGGTCAGGATTGCGGTAAGGTCGCCTTTGATCTGCAGCACCGGCCCGGACGTCTGCTGGTACTCGACACCCATCTCATTGGCGATGATCGTCGCCAGGGTTGTTTTGCCCAAACCCGGCGGACCATAGAGCAGGACGTGATCGAGAGCTTCGCCTCGGGATTTGGCAGCTTGAATGGCTACAGACAGGTTGTCTTTGACCTTCTTCTGACCAATGAATTCGTTCAAACGTTTGGGGCGAAGTTTGAGCTCGAATGAAGCGTCATCATCCACCATGCCGGCAGAGACGACCCGGTCGCGCAGATCAGAGATGGGTTTTGCGGCGGCCACTTACGGGCGATAGTAAAGCGAACTGCGTCTGGAAGCAATGAGTTGTTGATCGTTCAGAGAAAAAAGATCGGAGCTGTCATCCTGAAGGCCTTCTTTTGGCCGAAGGATCTCCCGCAATCTGTCGGACTTAATTGCTGCTTCTTGGCTCCTTCACGAAGCGGCCTTGACGAGGAGCCGATGTAGGGCCTGGTCCACTAGAGATTCCCAGTGATTCTTCGCGTCCGCCGCGGCGGACGTCAGGATCATAGCCGTTGAATTTCTCGAGAGCTGAGGCAAGTGCGCCGCTTATTTCGGCTTCTTCTTCCCCAACAGCCCACCTAATACGCCACCGAGCGGATTCTGCTGCTGCTTTTGCTGTTGGGCGTTGCCCTGCTGTTGGTCGCTCTCGGGCTGCTGTTGTTGTTGTTTGCCACCGAGGGCGCCCAACAATCCCTGCACGGCATTGCCTTGCTGACCACCTTTACCGCCGAGCAACCCGGAGAGGCCACTGGTCAGCGCGCCCGGATTGCCGGTCGTCGGCAACAGGTTGTTGAGCTTCATCTGCGCGAGTTTTTGGACGTCCGGCGTGATGATCGGATGATTCACCGTGCCGGTTACCAAAACGGGAATCACAAGTTCACCGTTGCGGTTGGCCAGCGCCGTGTTCATGAAGCCGCCGATTCCGGTTCCTCCCACCTGCTGGCTCAAAGCCTTGCTGAGTACTGCATTGGCGTGCATGTTAAGGGCTTCGGTTACGAGATCGAAGGTCCCTTGCGCTCCCAGAGTGCCGCCATCGATGACTGCTTCGAGATTGTTGGTGCTGGCAACGCCGTTCTTGATATTGATCAATCCACCCAGCTTCACGATGTTGGTGAAGCCGCGCGACGGCTGCGCTTGCGAGAATTTCCCGATCGCGGAAAGCTCATGCAGCAGGTCGATGCCTTGGAACTTGCCGTTGCCGGTGTTGAAGTTCACGTCACCGTTGAGCGTACGCATCAGATTGCCTGCTGGATCACCCGAGAACGACAGGTTCGATTTGAAATTGTTGAGCACAATCTGGTCGAAGATGATGCTGCCGACCGAGAGGGCTCCCGAACCTGCCAAATGCGAAATGCCGCCGTTATCTGCCTTCCGAGCCTGCGCGTTCGCCGCCGGAACAAGCGAGAAACGATCAAGTTCAGCTTTCTTGGCCGGAGCGTTTCCGCCGGTGATCTGTTGCAGTTCGGTGATGTTCAGTTTGTCGGCGTTCAGATTGAATTTAATTTGTGGCGCCGCAAAGTTCTGGACGGTCGCGGAACCGGTCGCAGTTGAACTGCCGAGCGAGGCCTGGAGGTTATCGAGCGTGGCCGCATTCTGGGCGAACTTCAAATCGGCATTCTTGATTAGCACCGGTTTGGTGAAGTTCGGCATGTTGAGGCTGGCGTTCTGCAGTGCGCCGGTGCCGCTATAGATCATCCTGTCCGGCTGCTTCATTGGACCTTGCACGCGCGCATTCAGCGTGAGCGAACCCGAGCCGCTCATTCCTTCCACAGCGGAGACTCCGTAGGCTTTCGCAATGTTGATGAGCTCTCCGACATTTGCGCCGTTCGTGCGAATGGTCGCGTCAACCGTGCTGTTCGGTGTCGTGTAGTGCGACAACATGAAGTTTCCGTTCAGCGTGGTGCTGCCGCTCTGGGCGGTGAAGTCGTTCGACTTCACAGTGTCAGGGGTGAGTACCAGGGTGATGGATGGAACCTTCACTGGCTGTGGAATGTCTTTCCCGCTGACTACGAGATTCGAAGCGCTCAGATTTCCATTCAGCGCAGGCTGATCCGCGGAACCTTTGGCGTGAATATCCGTATTCAGCGTTCCGCCGACCTGCATTCCCGGATTGAAGGCGACACCGAACGCTCCTGCCAGCTTTGCCAACTCGGTAATGGAAGCGTTGTTGGCTTTGAGCTGCACGTCGAGCTGCGCCGGCGTGGGCTTGGTATTCACTTCGCCGGTAAGGCTGATCGGCGTAGGCCCAAAGTTGATATTCATTTTGTCGATCTTGATTACGTCAGTGTTCAGATCGTCGGCGACGCTGTAATCCGCTTTGATGGGGTATCCGATCTCGATTCCCTTGATGCGCACATTGTTCAACTCTAGATTGCCGGTGGAGCCCATCGTGCCGTTGTCGTTGCGCACGCTGGCTTCACCGCTGGCGATCGCGTCGTACTGCTTGAGTTGCGGAGAGTTCAGGAACTTCTGCACTCCGGCGAGAGAAACCTGGTTCAGCTTGAGACGACCATCGAGGTGAGTCGCCATCGAGTTCTGCTGGTTGAGCGGACCCGCCGTGCCATCAAACTTCACATACTGATCGCCTTGTCCCGGGAGATGAGCCGCCAGAGTGACATTGAACGGCTTGCCCGGCTCAAAGTCAGTGAGGTCGAGATCGATGTTGTCGTAGACGCTGCGGCTCTGATGTTTCTGCTCGTCGGTGATTGCGACCTGTCCGTTGGTGATCTTCAATTCCGCGAGCGAGAGCTGCTGGCTCGGCTGATTTTCCGCCGGCTTGCTCTCGGGCGTGCTCGGAGCGGTGGGGCTGGGCTTGGCCGCAGGCTTCGCTGCCGACTTTTGTGCCGCAGCGGGCGCGGGAGCAGGAGCATTCGCGGGCTGCTGTCCGAGGCTGGCGAAATTCCACGTGCCTTGCGCGTTGCGCACGAGTTCTATTTTGGGATTCACGAGTTCCAGTGAGCGTAGATCGACTTGGTGCCTGATCAGAGGCAGCAGTTTCGCACTTACGGCGAGGTCGGAGGTCGTAGCGAAAGGACGTCCGGTGTGGAAGTTGGGATCCTCACCGATCTGCACGTCCGCGACGCGGATGGAAAGCGGCACGATCTTCAGTGACATTTTGCCGAGCGTCACGTCGCGGTGGAGTTTGTCCTGCAGCTCTGCCTGAATCTTGTCGTGATACTGGTTCACGTTCACCAGCGATGGCAAAGCAAAGATGAGGATAACGATGATGACGGCAATTGCGATCAGGACACCGACTAGCTTGCGCATAAATTCCTCTTTTCCTACGCCGTGCGGTTCCAGGAAACTGCTTTAAGCGGCGATTGTGAGCTGCCACCCACGCACGAAGACTCTAAACGAATGGCCTAAGTAATTGGAAGGATTGAGCCGCAGCACGGTTGTACTCGGAAGAGGCTCTTGTCATTCCGAAACGCCTGCTTTTGGCGTGAGGAATCCCTACCACGCCTGCGCATTCTCGGCTTCTGTAGGGATTCCTCGCTTTGCTCGGAATGACAACGATTTCGGAATGACAACGATTAAGTGCCAACGGCTATTTGTACGAAGCTCCTGGGGACGCGATCGTGTCGTAGGGCACATTGGCGGGAATGTTGTACCGCGCCATGATGTCCTGCATCCTGCGCGCGCTTTTCTCAATATCGTCCGGATCCTTCTTATGACGAGCTTTCATCCACTTTTTGTAAGCTTCGTCGAATTCGTGCTGGTCGGAGCTGGAGAGCCGCTGCCCCTGCGCTACCGGAGCGTACGCAGAATTCGGATACGCTGCCGCATTGCCTCCGCTCGCAACCTGAGCGAACTGCACCGTCGAAGGAATGTTGTAACGCGCCATGATCTCCTGCATCTTGCGCGCGCTTTCATTTATGTCGTCCTGGTCGTTCTTGCGCGTTGACTCCACCCACTTGGAGTAGGCCTTATCGAATTCCTTCTGGTCATCGGGTGAGAGTCGCTGCGCGTAAGCCGTAGGATAGGCGGCGTTTGGATACGCCTGGGATGGGTAACCGGCTGCTCCTCCCATCGAAGCCACCTGGTCATACGAGACGGTCGATGGAATGTTGTAGCGCGCCATGATCTCCTGCATCTTGCGCGCGTTCTCTGAAATGTCATCCTGATCGTTCTTGCGTGTGGCATCGACCCACTTGGAATAGTACTTATCGAATTGGCTCTGGTCCGAAGCCGACAGAACTCGATGCCAACTCTGTGACTGCGTGTAAGCGTCTTGAGCATGCGCGCGAGACGGCGCGCCAACCGCAATGCATAAGAGCAATGCAGCGAAGATAGATAGCGGTTTCATTCTGGTTCTCCTCCGAAAGGTCTTTTCTGGCGCGTGCTGTGTAATCGTGTGCGTCGGTAAGCGCCTACTACTTAGAGGATTGACGCGTGCTTGAGGATGACCTGCGCCGCGGAGCAGCGCCCGAATTCCGTACTGCCCGAGTAGCGCATTCTGAGTTCGAACTGACGGGAGATGCTGAATTGAATTCACCTGTCGAGCCGGCTGAATACGGAAAGACGAAGCCTGGGAAGATGCGGGAGCGGTGACTCTTCTACACGCCCTTTTTCATCGGCTCCCATATGAACTTATGAATCTGCAACCCGAGGCGCGCGCTGAGACCATCGGCGAGCATCCACTCAACCAGTTCGCGTGGATCGAGCAGGCAATTGCGAGCATCGCGCGCAGGGCCGGCATCTTTGCGGAATGCTGGAGAAAACAAAATGTTCCGCGTCTTTTGCTCAAGCTGATGCTCGCGGACGAAGTCCCGTGCGAATTCATAATCCGCGCGATCAGCAATGACGAATTTCATCTCGTCAGCCGGAGTTAGTACATCGAGGTTGGAAATGCGGAAGCTCCCGCCTTCTCCCGAAGCGGGACACTTTACATCGACAATTTTGTGAACTGCTTTCGGAACGTTTTCCAACGCACGTTCCCCGCTGGTCTCGATCAGCACTTCGTAGCCATCGTCGAGGAGCTTCTGCATGAGCGGCACGACCTCGCGCTCCTGCAGCATCGGCTCTCCGCCGGTAATCTCCACAAGTTTGACGGGAGCAAGGCTTCGGACTCTGTTGATCACTTCATCGATCGAGGATTTGTGCCCGCCGGTGAAGGTGTACTCGCTGTCACACCATGAGCAGCGCAGGTTGCATCCGGCAAGGCGCACAAAGATGCATGGCAATCCCGCGAAAG
Source organism: Terriglobales bacterium (assembly GCA_035764005.1). Taxonomy (NCBI): domain Bacteria; kingdom Pseudomonadati; phylum Acidobacteriota; class Terriglobia; order Terriglobales; species Terriglobales bacterium. The sequence continues at coordinate 26,074 of DASTZZ010000075.1, read as the reverse complement.
AAGATTCGCCTTGGACGGATTTGTAGATTTCGATGAGATACATACATCAGGCTACCGGCTACCGGCTAATTCTGCGCAGTTCGCGCCTTGTTCCTGTGTTCATCTGAACACATTCTTCAATGCTCAAAAAACTAGCCAGAAGCCAGCAGCCAGAAGCCGGAAGCCGCTTCACTCCGAATACCGCGCAGTAGTCGTATCCGTCTCCCAGATTGTGACTTCTTTTACGCTTACGCGGCCTGAAGTCGATTTTTTCAACGTGCAGCTTGTCTCGTCGTAGAAATACTTCGCCAGGTTCTCGGCGGAGGGATTCAGCGTGGTAAACGGTGCTACGTCGTTGATCATCTGGTGATCGAGGCGTTCGATCACCGGTTTCATAACTTGCTTCAGTTCTTTGAAATCGAGCAGCAAGCCGGCGGCATCGAGCTCCCTGCCTTGGAGAGTGATGCGGACTTTGTAGTTGTGGCCGTGCGGGTTCTCGCATTTTCCGCGATAGTTGCGCAGATAATGACCCGCGGCAAAGCTGTCTTCAACGGTGACTTCGTACATTTGTTAGTTAATTCGCCTGTAGAAGGTTCAGAAAAGGGCTGCTACAAGTATAGCGATGAGAGAGCAGCTAACGTGGAGCCGGGCGCCCTCGCCCGGGTTTTTGGAGAGAATACCAAGCTTATGAAAAAACTGGGAAGAACAGGCCTATTTTCACAGCCTGAAAACGAATTTGGACATTGCAGCGAAACACCCGGGCGAGGGCGCCCGGCTCCACGTTAATTGGCTGCCCAGACGCGGCAGTGCGCGACGCACTTCACGGATGTTACTTCAATCTCGGTCTTGCCCTTTTTGGGAATTCCGGCTGAGGGCTCGGGTAGAACGATCAACGATTGAGCTACGCCGTTCGGGTTCAGTTGGCAGCCGAAGTTCACCGACTGCGCCGCGCGCTGCTGGCAAACGCCATTGCCCACTGCGTTGTCCAGCATGTCGGGATGACTGTAGAGCTGCTGCGCCACATCTGAGGGCACAACCGCCAGAAGCATGGGCACCGAAGACTTCATCTTCACATCCACCTGCTCGCCATCATGCTCCGGCAGAGGCAGGCTGTAGGTCTTCAGGATGTTGGGTTCAAACTTTTCTTTCGCGAGGCGGAAGCCCTGATATTCAGAGTGATAGCAGTTCTGGACGCAATCCCAACGGTAGTACTGCAAACTGACTTCATTGGCGGGAGCAATCACCGCAGCCGCGTGACGTACGCCCAGCACATTGCCGATTCCAGCCAGAACGGCGCGGTCGCCGGTGCGTTCATCGCGGACGATCAAGGCCATTGCATCAGCCGACGCCGGCAAAGTGCAGGTATACGTGGTATTCACAACATGCTCTTGCACGCAGAGGTATTGCAGTTTGTCCATCACTTCTGCGCGAAGGATCGCTTCCGGATCCTTGGCCACATTGTTCCAGTCGCTGCTATGGATCATCGCAACCGTTACGGGTCGCTGGGCGGTTAGCTGCAGTTTGATGTCCCCACCCTGTCCGGGACCATACTGATGCGCATTCTGGCGCATGCCCGGCGCGAGGCGCACCACGTCGTTGGTGTCCGGAACCCAGTCGAAGACACGTTGCTGCGCGATCGCAGCCGGCGCCGCGAGTCCAGCAAACAGCAACGGCAAGGTGAAGACCTTTTTCATCTCTCGCCGCAGTGTAGGCAGATTCCTACGGCGATAACAAAGCAATTCGACTGCACCAGGATTACTGCAGTAATTCCTTAATCCCACGGCGAAGCCCTGGGATTCGAGCGGCTGCTCTCTCTGTGACAACCGTGTCTTCTTCTCTCTCCATCACACCTTATTTCGGGAGGGATGCGCATGAAACCAGCTCTGGTTTTTGTATTTGGAGCACTCGGGTTGTTTGCATTAGCGAAATATCAGAGAACGTCAGGACAACAGCAGCAAGGGGCCGAGCAGCCGGCGCAACCGGCTCGCCGGACTCGCAGCCGAAGAATGCGAGGGCGACATCGTTCAGAGGACGGGCTGCTCGATCTGAACTCCGCCACCATCTTCGAACTCAAGGAGCTGAAAGGTATCGGCGATGCCCTGGCGGCTCGCATCGTCGAGAATCGTCCGTACACGACGAAGATCGATCTCGTCGGACGGCGCGTGATTCCCGACAGCGCTTACGAGTCAATTAAGCACTCGATTACAGTTCGGCACGCCGCATGACAACGGCTCTTAAAATTTGTCATTGCGAACGCCTTTTTTTGGCGTGAGGAATCCCTATGGACCTCCAAAATCTTGTTGAGACAAATTTCTCGGAGCTGATAGGGATTCCTCTCACCTGCTCACGCGGTCTGCACGCGTGAGCATCCGCTCGGAATGACAAACACCGAAAAGGCCGTGAAGATTCAGCGCACTCCCGTACACGTCCACCCGTAACTAAGCTATAACCCTAGCTACAATTCAGGTTCCCTTTTCATTGACTTGCAGGGGGCGGCACAGTACTTTTCCTGCACAGCACCCGTACGTTTGCGCGACATTAAAGGACGAATTGTGGGCATCAAGATATTACTTGCCGACGACAGCGTGACCGCCCAGAACATGGGCAAGAAGATCCTCAGCGAGGCCGGCCATGAGGTCGTCACGGTGAGCAACGGCGCCGCCGCCGCCAAAAAGATTGCTGAGATCAAACCAGAACTCGTCCTTCTCGACGTATTCATGCCCGGATACAGCGGCCTCGAACTTTGCGAAAAGCTGCGCAGCGCCGCCGAAACATCGAAGATGCCCGTTCTACTCACCGTCGGACGCATGGAGCCGTACAACGCGCAAGATGGCGCGCGCGTAAAAGCAGATGGCGTAATTGTTAAGCCGTTCGAAGCTACTGATCTCACCGCCGCTGTCGATCGCATTGCGGAAAAAGTAAAGCCTTCAAAGGCATCTGGCGATTCCGGTAGGGGCATAAAGATTGTCGACAAGCAGCCTGACGCTGCGGTCGCGAGCGTTGCGACCGAGCCGACCGCGGAAAATGCTGCGATCTCTGAACCGGCGCAAAAAGAAGAGAAGCCCTACGAGAAAACGATCCGCCTCAACGCCGCTCACATCCAAGCGATGCTGCAGCAGGGTCCGGAAATGAATGAGGCCGCATCTGCAATCGAGAATTCCGTTCAGGGATTGAGCAACACGGTTGTGCCGAACGTGCCCGATTTTCACGTCGGAGCAGCGCACTCAGCAGAAATCGAGACTTTCCAGGATGCCGGCAGTTTCAAACAGGAATCAGAGGCTAAAGCAGCCGAGCCTTCGATTCCTTCCTTCATGTCTCAGTACCTGCCAGAGACGCAGGAGGAGAAGGTTCCTGCTGAGAACGCAGCAGCTTCGCCTGAGACGCCGATGCACGAACAGCCGACTGGCGCCTTCCCTATTCATAACGAGTTCCTGCCAACGCAGTCGCAGACTCAGATTCATGGAGAACGCCGCCATCGCGACGAGACGAGTGTCTCCTCGGTTCCGGAGCTTGAGCTCACAGCTGCACCTCCGGTACCCGATGTGCCGGTTGCGCACGAGCCTGGATTGGAGCTGACACGCCAGACGTCCGCTTCTTCCACTGAGATTCTTCGCGATCCGGCACTGGAGACCGATCCGCATCGATCCACGATGGATTTCCCCACGCGCTTTGGTTCGAGCGAAGCGGAGTTGGCAAATCAGTTCCTGGAATCCTTGCAGCAGCCGACCGATAACAGCGCTGCTCCGGTGGACGAATTTGAAGCCCGGTTGAATGCTGCGATGGAGTCGTATGAGGCGCCTTCGCTCAATCTTCCAACCGATTCTGCGAGTCCCAATGCTGATCTGCTGAAGGCAGCTTCCCATTTCGAGACCGAGCAGCCAACCCCATCGGATAGCTTCGAGGCGCAGGTGGAATCGGCAATGCACGGTTTTGAATTACCAGCACCGGCCCAGGAAGCCGGAGCAACTCCGGAGATCATTCCTGAGCCAATGCTGGAAACAGAACCCGAAGCAGCCTCTGAAATTCACTCCGCGCAAGTCGAAGCCGCTCCTGTGATCGAAATGCCTGTGCGCCGCTTTGAGGCGCACGACATCGACATAACTCCGACCATCTCGGCATCAGAGACGGCGGAACCTGAAACCGCGGAAATCGAGATCATTGCTCCTGAGACCGACGATGCCGTGATCCAGCAGATGCGCGAGGGTCTCTCTCATCATCCTGTGGAGGCTCCGCACATCGAAGCTCCAGAGCCGGCCCCCATGGCGATGGCGGCCGCGGCCAGCGCGATTGCGCCCAGCGCGCCAACTTCGCTCGCGCAGGATGCCGAAGCAGAAATCGGACGCGCCATGGCCGCCGCCGTCGGGCACGAAGCCTCGCCAAACCAACCAGAGCAGCCGAGCGCTGCTCCCGAAGCCGCAACTTCGGGGAAGGACGCCAACCACCTCGCCGGCGCAGTGGAATCGGTGATGAAACGAGAGTTGCCGAATTTAGTCTGGAAAATCATGGCCGAACTCGATCTCCGCAAGCGCAGCTAACGGAAAAAAGCGTTTCAGGAAAAGCGTTTCAATTAAAGGCGTTTCGAGAAAGGTCGTTTTAAACGTCGATTTTTGCGGTTCCGATGCAGTTTGGCACGAGCGCAGGCAGCTTAGGACTTAATACCGCTGCTGTTGAAACGCCTTTTCCTGAAACGCATCTCCTGAAACGCATCCGTTGAAACGATTTTCCTCGAGCTCTTCCTCCTGACCGTTTTCCCTGAAACCCCTCTTTGCAATTCAGCTACTCCCGTGTCTCACCTTATAAGCGAATCTTCCCATTGCGGGAGAACTCACATTAGAGACATACTGGCTAGCGTTCCCCGGGAGGCTCCCTCGCTATGCTTCTCGCCGTAACACTATTCCCTTTCATCTGCGCCCTGATCCTCTTCGGCTATTTCTTCGATCGGTTCGCCGGAGAGCAGGACACGCCCGAACTCGCTAACGCCATGCACCAAATGAATCAGGCCAAAATAATTCCCTTTCCGGAACCGCAGCCGGAAGACAGGAAATCTCTCGCGGCCGGCGCTTAGCACCGAAACCATCAAAACCACGACGCGAATCAACGGACGCTTCGCGCACGCCTTTGCACAGATCGGTGACGCAAGAAGATTTGTCCGCAATCCGGGCGATCCCTGTCCAGAGACTCCACGCTATCCCTGCGGTCTTTTCTATGTCACGCAACGCCTCCCATTTCCCGGGACCTTTAGTATCATGGCCTGCACTCCGAAACTGTGGCCAAGCTTTCGTCCATTTACTGCTCAGCCTGCGGACAGCAGATCGATTCCAATGCAAGATTCTGTCCCTCCTGCGGCAGTTCGCAGCAAAGCGATCCGATGGCTACGGCCACGGTCACTCCCGCGCCTCCACGCACTCCAAAGCCAAAGAGCTTTCCCAAGTCATCGGCTCCGAGCAGCGCCTCCTATGAGGGTCGCTTCATTCCAGGAACGATTCTGGCCGAGCGCTATCGAGTTATTGCCCTCCTCGGCCGTGGAGGAATGGGCGAGGTCTATCGCGCCGACGATCTTCGCCTTCAGCAGCCGGTCGCGCTGAAATTCCTGCCTGAAGCTACCGCACAAGATCCGGTCACACTCGAACGCTTCCACAATGAAGTTCGGATTGCGCGCAGAATCTCACACCCGAACGTCTGTCGCATCTACGACATCGGAGAAGCCGATGGTTTGGTCTTTCTCTCAATGGAGTACGTCGACGGCGAGGATCTTGGCTCGTTGTTGCGTCGCATTGGGCGGCTTCCTTCCGACAAAGCTCTCGAGATTGCGCGCAAGCTCTGCGCCGGAGTAGCTGCTGCTCACGACAAAGGCGTGCTGCACCGCGACCTGAAACCAGCCAACATCATGCTGAACAGTCAGGGCGAAGTCGTGATCATGGACTTCGGCTTGGCTGACCTGGCCGAGCACATTCCTCACGAGCAGGTCCGATATGGGACCCCGGCCTACATGGCTCCGGAACAGCTCGCCGGAAAAGAAGTCACAGCCAGGAGCGACATCTACGCGCTGGGGCTCGTCTTGTACGAGATATTCACCGGAAAGCGTGCTTTCCAGGCCGACACTCTGGCAGAAATTGTGCGGACGCGGAGCGAATCGCCGAGTCCCACCAATCCATCTACTTTGGTGCGCGATCTCGATCCCGGAGTGGAGCGCGTAATCCTGCGCTGCCTTGAGCCTGATCCAGCTATGCGCCCTGCTTCTGTGCTGGCCGTGGCTGCAGCTCTTCCCGGTGGAGATCCGTTGGCTGCCGCGCTTGCGGCGGGGGAAACGCCTTCGCCGCAAATGGTCGCCGCGGCGGGAGAGGTCGAAGGCCTCGCGCCGCGCATTGCCGTCCCCTGCATCGGGGGAATCTTGCTCGCTCTTGCCGCGTGCTTCTGGATCGGCGTTCGGGTAAGCAGCCTCCCAAAGATGAACATGAACTTGTCTCCCGACGTGCTCACGCATCGAGCACAGGAGATCGCGAATCAGCTTGGCTATACGCAACCTGCGGCTGACAGCGACTGGGGATTCTGGGAATCGGACGATTTTCTGCACTACATCAAAGCTCAGAGTGCCCATCCGGATTGGGACAAGGTCTTCTCTCAGCCTCCGCCGGTGATCCATTACTGGTACCGTTCGAGTCCGCAGCCGATGTTGGTTACGGAATTTAGAGACAGTTTTAGCTTAAATCCGGGCTTAACCGGCCCTGACGATCCACCCAATATCATTTCGGGAATGATCGTCGTGGAGTTGGATCCGCAGGGCAGACTCCTCAGCTTCGGCGCGATTCCTCCGCAAAAACAAGATGCCCCATTACCCACAAAATCGCTTGATTGGAAGCCGATCTTCGCTTTGGCCGGACTGGATTTCTCAAAGTTTCAACCGACCGAGCCATTATGGAACTCGCTGGCTGCTTCCGACACTCGCCTGGCTTGGAGCGGATCGTGGCCGGAAAGCGGCTTTCCACTTCGAGTAGAAGCGGCAGCGCTGGGAGGACGCCCCGTATTGTTCAGTCTGATTGGGCCATGGACCCAACCGAACCGCCAGGTGCGCGAAGAAAAGTCCTCAGACAAAGCCTCAGGAATTTTCATAGCTACCGTTGGCGGAATCGTCCTCTTCGCCTCGGCATGGCTGGGTTATCGCAATACGCGCAAGAAACGTAGCGATCTGAGCGCCGCCTGGCGGATCGGCACGTTCTATTTCATTGTGGATATGGTGGTGTGGGTCCTGCGCGCCCACTTTGTGGCGGGCGTTGGGAGCTTTGGCCTGCTGCTTCTGGCCATCTGCGGCTCGCTCTTTCTCAGTGCTACCGTGGCAGTTCTTTACCTTGCGCTTGAGCCTTATGTAAGGCGGCATTGGCCGCAGACAATCATCTCCTGGACGCGTTTGTTGCACGGTCGTTGGCGCGATCCGCTCGTAGGCAAGGACTTGCTCATAGGCATCCTCGAGGGTCTGCTGATCAACCTGATTCTCAATAGCTATGGAGTGATCGTGGCTCGCTTTGGAGATTCTCTGATCTGGGGAGATCTCGCATTTCTTCTCGGTGCTCGGCATGTGATGGGCAATTATCTGGTGCGCGTTCTGTGGGAGTTCCAGGGCACGCTCGTCTTTTTCTTCGTCCTGTTTCTTCTGCGCGTCCTGCTTCGCAAAACATGGCTGGCTACAGTGGTCTTTGTCGGGATTTGGGTCTTCTACAGGAGCCTGGGAGCACAACATCTCGCGGTTCATATTCCGACAATGATTTTGTTATATGGAAGCGCAGCTTTCGTGATGGTGCGCTTTGGCCTGATCGCATTGATTTCTGGATTCTTCGTGACCGATCTTTTACTCAATCTTCCAATGACCTCTGACTTCTCAAGCTGGTTCGCGGGTGCAGGCATCTTCGCCTACGCTCTCGTGTTAGTGCTTGCTCTCTGGGCGTTCCATACATCGCTCGGTGGGCAGAAGCTGTGGAAGGAAGAGCTGTTTGATTGAAGCGAGTTGCACGGCTTGAGCCTGATCGACAGAGCGTCCATGCCTCGCCTCTATCCCATTTTGGTTCCAACGCGAATCGGGAAAGGCGGACTTCGAGAAATCATCGAGTTCGCAAACGAAGTTACCGCCGGTGGGGCGACCCTGATTCAATTGCGCGAGAAGCATGCTTCGGCGCGCGAGATCCTTCGCATTGCGCGCGAGCTGCGGCGCGTTCTTCCTGAGAACGTCCGGTTGATCCTGAATGACCGCGCTGATCTTTGCGTGGCTGCCGGCGTGAGCGGCGTTCATGTCGGGCAGGACGATCTTCCTCCGGACGCCGCACGCAGAATCGTTGGACCTGAGCGCATTCTCGGCATCTCCACTCACAATCCCGAGCAAGTCAAAGTGGGCGATGAATCTTCCGCAGATTACGTGGCTGTTGGTCCAGTGTTCAGTACTTCCTCGAAGGAGAATCCTGATCCGATAATCGGCCTCGAAGGAGTCAAGCGCGCACGGGCTCTCACGCAAAAGCCGCTCGTCGCGATTGGCGGAATCACACTCGAGAACTGCCGCTCGGTTATCGAAGCCGGCGCAGATTCGGTCGCAGTCATCAGCGATTTGCTCCCCGATCCGCGTAAAAGAACTGCGGCTTTCCTTGAGAAAATGAGGTAAAACTATCAGGCAGTGACCACCCAGACCCAGGTTCGCGTACCCGTCCGCGAATCGACCGACTTCGTTAAGGGAATCAATCTCACCAGCGCGACCTCTCTTGTAATTGGCTCCATGATCGGCTCCGGAATCTTCATCGTCTCGGCCGACATCGCGCGTTTGGTCGAGTCGCCCGCACTTCTCATCCTGGCCTGGGCTGTGACGGGATTCATGACCATCGTCGGCGCACTGACCTATGGCGAATTAGCCGCGATGATGCCCAAAGCCGGTGGACAGTACATTTTCCTGCGCGAGTCACTCGGGCCGCTCTGGGGATTTCTGTACGGATGGTCGATGTTCACGGTGATCCAGACGGGAACCATCGCTGCGGTGGGAGTAGCATTCGGAAAATTTCTCGGTGTGCTCTTTCCGGTGATCTCCGCCGACAAATGGATCTGGCACATCGGTCACGTTCCAAAATGGGTCGTTGGCCCATTGGCGCTCGGCAACATGGACGTGGGTCTCAATCGCCAGAACCTGGTTGCGATCGCGACCATTCTTCTGCTGACCGGCGTGAATGTTCTGGGCGTGCGCAGCGGCGCGTTCGTGCAGAACATCTTCACTTTTTCCAAGACGGCCGCACTGCTTGGACTGGTGCTCATCGGCGCAGCCTTAGGACGCAACGCAGAAGCCATCCGCCAGAACTTCGGACACTTCTGGCAGAACGCCTCGTTCCATACGTTGCATCCGGTGCAGGTCGGCATCGGAGGTCCGACCGCGTTGGTCGGTTTGTTGACGATCGTTGCGATAGCGCAGGTTGGATCGCTGTTCTCTGCCGACGCCTGGAACGGCGTCACGTTCACGGCGGCGGAAGTTGAGAATCCGCGGCGCAATATTCCTCTTTCGCTGGCGCTGGGCACGACCATCGTCATCCTGCTCTACATCGCTGCCAACTTCGTTTACTTGATGGTTCTGCCGTTGCATGGCGATCCACACGGAAGCACGATTCTTGCTCGCGGCATTCAGTACGCCGCCGACGATCGCGTCGGCACGGCAGTCATGCAGCAAGCTTTCGGAGCGTCGGGAGCAGCGCTGATGGCTATCGCGATCCTGATCTCGACTTTCGGATGCAACAACGGACTGATCCTCGCCGGCGCACGAATCTATTACGCGATGTCGAAAGATGGGCTGTTCTTCCGCTCGATTGGCGACCTGCACCCGCGATATAAAACTCCAGCAGTCTCACTGGTTGCGCAGACCGTTTGGACATGCGTCCTCTGCCTCTCCGGCACCTATGGTCAACTGCTCGACCTGACCATGTTCGCGCAGATTGCCTTCTACATCCTTACCATCGGCGGCCTGTTCGTCCTGCGGCGAACTCAGCCCGATGCGCCTCGTCCCTATCGTGCCTTTGGGTATCCTGTTTTGCCCGCAATCTATATATTGATGGCAATATTTATCGAGATCGTACTGTTGCGCTACAAGCCGCAATATACTTGGCCCGGACTAATCATCGTGCTGCTGGGGATTCCCGTGTACCTGTTCTGGTCGCGGCAAAGTGCGCGCGTAATGACGTCAGAATTACCGAGTCAAGCAGGCTGAAATCGCAAACACAGGAGAACAATGAATGCCTGATTTAATGGCAAAGAAGCCTCTCAACATCATCATGCAGGAGGCGGAAGAAACCGGCGAGCACAGTCTGCGGCGCGCGCTTGGTCCTACGAACCTTATCTCGCTGGGAATCGGCGCCATCATCGGGACCGGCATCTTCGTGCTTACCGGCACCGCGTCGGCGGAGAACGCCGGCCCGGCGATTGTTCTCTCCTTCATCCTGGCGGCGGTTGCGTGCGTCTTCGCGGGCCTCTGCTATGCCGAATTTGCGTCGATGATTCCCGTGGCCGGATCAGCTTATACATATGGGTACGCAACTTTAGGCGAGTTCATCGCCTGGATCATCGGCTGGGATCTGATTCTTGAATATGCCCTTGGCGCGGCGACGGTGGCCAGCGGCTGGAGCGGTTATGTACTCAGCTTCCTCGGTGATTTCGGCATCCGGGTGAGCCCCACGCTTGCCGGAGCGCCCGGCACTCCGTTCGTTTTGTATCACGGACACTGGGAGCGTTTGGCCGGCATCATCATGAAGCTCAACCTTGAGCACATCGATCCCGCCACCCTGCCGACGATGACCTCCTCCTTCAATCTGTTCGGATTTATCGGCATTGCGATCGTGACGGTCATTCTCGTGATCGGAATCAAGGAATCCGCCAACTTCAACTCACTCATCGTGATCATCAAAGTTGCCGTGCTCCTCGTCTTCCTTGGACTCGGAGCATCGTACATATTCGGCCATCGCGCCGAAGCGATCGCCAACTGGACTCCCTTCCTGCCGAAGAACACTGGTCATTACGGCGACTTCGGGATTTCGGGAATAGCAACTGCTGCGGGCATTATCTTCTTCGCGTATATCGGCTTCGACGCTGTATCCACGGCGGCGCAGGAAGCCAAGAATCCGGCACGCGATATGCCAATCGGGATTCTGGGCTCCCTCGTCATCTGTACAGTGCTCTATATCCTGGTTGCACTCGTCCTGACCGGCTTAGTGAAGTACACGAATCTCGACGTTCCCGACCCAATCGCGATCGGCATCGACGTAACCGGTGTGCGCTGGGGCAGCATGCTGGTGAAGCTCGGCGCAATTTGCGGACTCAGCAGCACCATGGTGGTCATGCTGCTCGGGCAATCGCGCGTATTCTTTTCCATGTCGCGCGATGGACTCCTGCCGGCGTGGGCCAGTAAAGTCCATCCCAAATTCCGTACTCCTTACCTCTCGACGATCTTTGTGGGTATCTGCGTCGCGCTCGCCGGCGCTCTCACGCCGATCAACGTACTCGGCGAGATGGTCTCGATCGGCACACTGCTGGCCTTCATCATCGTCTGCTCGGGAATCTGGGTGCTGCGCCGCCGCGGAACGCCGGTGAAGCGCGCGTTTGTGACTCCCTGGGTGCCGTTTACGCCCATTATGGGAATCATCACCTCGGCGTACATGATGTACAGCCTGAAGAATGCCACGTGGATTCGACTTATCGTCTGGCTGGTGATCGGGCTCATCATCTACTTCGCGTATAGCCGTCATCACAGCAAAGTTCAGCAGGGACATCCAGAACCGGTGCTGCAACCCACGGGAGACAGTTACACGAGGTAGCCTCGCACGTTGTTAGGATAATAGGTAGATGAAATACGTCTCCGATACTGACGCAAAACACGATTTCGCTTCTTTGCTTGACGCTGTGCAAAGAGAGCCCATTGGCATTCGGCGTAAAGATCAGGAAATTGCCGTCCTGCTATCGACCGAGGAGTACGAAAGACTGCGTGACAGCAATGCTGCGGAATTTCAGAGCTTTTGCGACCGCATAGCTGCCCGCGCAGCCGAACGCGGTTTAACCGACGCCAAATTCAAATCGCTTCTGGATGAGCGTTAGACAACGTGTAGTTCTCGATACCAATGCATTCATCAGCCGGCTTCTATCTCCCGATTCCGTTCCTGCACAGGCGGTCAGCAAAGCGGTAGATACTGCAGATATTCTCGGTTCCGAAGCAACGATGAGCGAATTGGCGGATGTCTTGTCCCGCCCGAAATTCGACCCGTACGTCAGTGTAGAAGAGCGACAGCAGTTTTTTCGATTGCTGGTTCGCCTTATCCGTATGATCCCGATCGTACGACGAGTCCGCGTCTGTCGCGATCCGGATGATGACAAAATCCTGGAACTGGCAATAAACGGTAATGCGCATTCAATTATTACCGGAGACCGCGATTTACTAAGTCTTAAGCAATTCGAAACCACCAAAATAGTTACGCCGGCAGCTTACATTCGAGAGTGAAGGACCGCTTTTCCGCACGAGATAGGCATTGCGAGTCGCTCATGAGTCTCAATTGCGCTCACGGCAAATTCACCAATCCATTCCGTATCGCATACACGACCAACTCCGCCGTCTTGTGCAGCCCGAGCGCATTCATGATGTTCGCGCGATGTACGGCGACGGTGTTGACGCTCACGTCCAGCTCGCTGGCGATTTCCTTGTTTGACTTACCCATCGCGATCAGCTGAAGAACTTCGAGCTCGCGCGCTGTCAGCCCCGCGGTGCGCTCGCCTTTAAGGTTTTCGGCGCGCTTGAGTTGCGCATCGAGGACAATATCCCCGTCCAACACGCGTCGAATTGCTGCTGCAAGATCGAGGTCCGAGGCGTTTTTGAGGATGTAGCCCCGCGCACCGGCTTCAAATGACTGCCGCACCAGCGTCTCCTCGGAATGCATGCTGAGCATCAGCACTGCCGTTTCGGGAAGCGATCCCATAATGGTACGCGTCACATTGATGCCGCTCTCGCCCTGTAGCGCGCAGTCCATGAGAATGACTTGAGGCTTAAGCTTTCGCGCCAACTCCACGGCTTCGGCGCCGCTGCTGGCTTCGCCAGCAACCTGGATATCGCTCTCGTCTTCTAACATGCGGCGAAATCCACGGCGGACGAGAGTGTGATCGTCTACGAGCAAGACGGAGATTTTGTTTTTGGGCATCTTCGAGAATGTGGGCAGCATAGAGTCGCAATAGGCGATAGGCAATAAGCAATAGGCCGAACAAGCGCCCCCGCCTGCCTATTGCCTACTGCCTATTGCCTACTGCCTACTGCCTATCGCCGCATTCCTTTCCGCGCGCGGTACCCGCAACCGCACCAACGTTCCTCCCTCAGCAGGCTGACTGAACTTCAATTCTGCTCCGATCAGTTGCGCGCGCTCACGCATTCCTACCAGACCGATTCCTCGCGAACCATTTGAGGAGGGCGGGAGACCGCGACCGTGATCTTCAATTTCCACCTCCAGCGCATCAGCTACGTATCGCAGACGCACCCATGCTCGCTGCGCTCCGGAGTGTCTTTTGATGTTGTTCAGTGCTTCTTGGACGATGCGGTAAATGTGCACGCCGGCGCTGCGCGGCACCTCGAAGGGCACGCCTGATTTCTCGTAGGAGATGTCGATTCCTGTTTGTCGCTCAATCGTCGGAAGATACCAATCGAGGCTCTGCTCTAGTCCCGACTCGTCAAGCATCACGGGATGCAAGGCTTGGGAAAGCGTCCGCGTTTTGTCCAGCGCCGATTGCGCGACTTCGCGGATTTCGCGCAGGCTCTCAGTTAGTTCTGAATCGGGATTGCGCTTTTCCGCTCGAGTCAGCATGGCTCCCAAAGCGGTCAAAATCTGTCCGAACTCGTCATGCAACTCGCGCGAAACGTAGCTTAAAGTCGATTCTTGCGTAGAAATCAGTTTCTGTGCCAGCTCTCCACGCTGCTGCGAGACGATCGCGAGTTGGCGGAACAATCCACGATTGGACCGGATGATCAGCGCGCTGGTAAGCACGATCGCAGCGAGCGTCGCGATCAGGAAGATGTAGGCCTGGCGTTGGACGCGATCGTAGATCGATGTAACCCGCTGCTGTGCCTGCTGCTCGCTCTCGTTATTGGCAACGAGAAATCGGGCAACGGCATTGCTCAAAGCAGCCTGCCGCGGCTGTAGGGATGTGAGGATCTCTTCCCGCGCTTGAGTCTCCTTCCCTCGCCGAGCCAAGGCAAACATCTGATCCATTGCATTCCAGAATTGGGAGACGGAATTGCTGAGGTACTGACTCTGCGCCGGCGTGCGCGTTGCAACGGCTAGCTCCTGCTCGCGTTGCAGAGCATCGTTCAAATCAGTGCGAATGCGTTGGAACTGGGCCTGAAAGGCTGAGAGTGGATAGTGCTCGGGATTATCAAGCATATCGCGCATGCTCAGAGCCGCGTCGTTGAGGTTGTTTTGAATGCGCAGCAACTGCAATGAGTCTTTGCGATTGCGCTCGGTGATAGAGGTCTGCAATTCGCGCAGGCCGGCGATCTGCTGTGTGACGTACCACGAGTAAGCCACGACCGCACTCAAGGTGACAGCAAGGCCAATCAAACCCGCGCGCCAAATTGCGGAATGGGCCTTCGCCAGCGGAGCAGCCATTTACTTGCCTGCGATCGCGACGTAGTAAGGGCCGAGATACAACCGTGCTGAGCCATCTTCAGCAGCGATGATTTGCAGCGGCTTCACCGGACGTAGATTCTCCTGTTTCGCGGTTGCGATCTGGCCCAGTTGATCTCCGCCCAAGTTATAAACGAGCAGCGTGACAGTGTCGCCGTCCTTCTTTCGCCCAAATGCATATGCCCCAGGATCGAGCGATTTCGAGCCGAGCATAAACCCAGTTTGGGAAAGCAGGACGCCGCTGTATTTTTCCTGGTAAGCCGAGCTGTATCCGGCAGTTTCGATCAGGCTAGCGATCAATATCTTGCCGTTCGGCAATGCGACCATCGCCGCATTCCGCTCCTGCGTGGGCACGTTCTCGCCGTCGATGAAGACCGTGGCGGGCAGTAGCTGTTTCAGTCGCTGTTCAGAAATGGGAGTAACTTTCTGAGCTGTGGCATACGTAGCCATGAAGCCTAAGAACAAAAGCGGCAGCAATGAAAAGTGCGTTCTCATTTATCACCTCGCCCGACGACTATGATGATGCAGCGGCAGTACAACCGCACGTCGCGGGCGTGAGCACAATTTGTAATGGTTTTGGATTATCCGAACGATACTACAAAAAGACTATGGTGCGAGAGGATGCTCGCCGATAGATTGAGTTCACCCTATCGAATCGAAGCCCGCCTCGCCTGAGGCGGGATTTTTTTGCGCCGACTACTGTGTATCCGACTTCCTCTGTAGTGTTCCTGTCGTTCTTAACGTGTGATCCCGACTTTGTCGTGTCAGTACCGTTCGCGGTAGCGGATGGGTCTCCGGGACCCACCCATCCGCTATCGCGGACGGTACTGACTTTGATCTAAACCGTGCCCTTGCGCAGTTCTCCGCTGCCATTGACGGTCTTGATATCGAGCGTGCGTCCTCCGCTGCCGATGGTCCCGTGGACCGAATGGCGTCCAATGCTGCCTTGTACCGTGAGCGGAAAGTCCGAATCGAGATGGCCGTTCACGCTCTTGAAATCTACTTCCGCGTTCGCGTTGGCGGGAAGCTGCAGCTTGATGCTGCCGTTTACGCTCTTGAATTCAAGATCCCCCGACCAATCCGCACGGCCAAGCGTGGCGTCGATGGATCCATTTACCGTATTCGCCGAGGCCCAGCTCGATGTTGAAATGTGGATGCTTCCATTCACGCTGGTCGCTTCGACGTAGCGGCCCATCGACTCGGCATTCACCTCGCCATTTACATTTTTGCCGGTGAACCGCACATTACGCGGCATATGAATCGTGAAGTCAACACGGGCATTGTTGTGGTTGTTCCCAAAATGGGAGCTGGAATCACAGTTCTCGGAATTGAAGAAGCCGGGATACACAGCGCAGATCATCAGACCGTCGTTCAGCTTGACCACGTGGATTTTCACATCCTCGGCGCCGGAGCCGCTCTTTCTGGCCGAAACCTCAACCTGATCGCTGCTCGACGATCCGTTCGCGTCGATGTTGCCGTTGATGTCCTTAATCACCAGCACCTGGTCCGGCGCCAGCTTTCCAGTCCAGTGGAATTCGCGGCCGTTGTCTGTCCCCTGGTCCTGAGCGACAGCCAGTCCGGTTATCGCGAGTACCGTGGCAGCGATACGCAAACAGCGAAGAAGTGGGCTCGTCATCAATCAAATCCTCCCGTTCAGAAGACGTTTACGCCCAGCCGATGTTAGCAGTTCCTAAGGAGCAGGTTTCACCACGGAGCCACTGAGACACGCAGAACGTCTTACAACTGAGACAGGGAGAACGTCTTACAAAAGAGAAAACCCAAAAGAGGTCCTCTGTGCCTCTGTGCCTCCGGGGTTAAATAACCTATCTACAATAGCTTACAGTCGGTCATTGTACCTATTCAGGCGTCGGATACGGCTAAGGTAATCTTCCTATCTATCCCTTCCGGCAGCTAGAGTCTTGGCATGGCAACGTTCCCGAAAGTTCATCCCTCAGTTCGAGCTCCAAGGACGACCTTCCCCAACCCTGAACCAGCCGATTTCAGAGTCGAAGATAAGCTGGTGAAAGGCACGCTCCGCCGGCTGTCGATGACGGGCGGCTGTGCGTTATTAGCTTCACAAGTTAAAAGCGGCACACTGGCTGAGATCGCTATCCCCACTCCCATCGGCCCAATCGTGGGGCTGATCGAGTTTATCGGCAAGGGAGTGCAACGGCAGGCAAACTCCGAATTCGGCTTCCGCTTCGTCGCGTTCGACGACGAGCACCACGAACGGCTCAGCAAAGCTCTGCATCAGTTCGGATGATCTTGCCTTAGTTTTCACCACGAAGACACGGAGGGTTTTATTTCTGTCATTCCGAACCGCTGGTTTTGCGGTGAGGAATCCCTACGGTCAGAATCAACGTTAGGTTAGAGGAAGGCAGTCTGAATCGACGAGCGATGCCTAGACTTGATAGGGATTCCTCCGCCAAAATCGGGCGTTCGGAATGACAGAAACAACGGCCGTACTGAACGGCATTTCCTATTGCTTGTGGCGGCTAAACGAGAAACGCCGACCGACGATGCACTTCACGATCAAGTGGTCAGTGGATCGTGTAACGCCTACGCCGACGCCGAAGTTGAATTCCCATTTTGGAGAAACATTCAGATCAATTGACGGAAAGAAGTCCTGCTGTTGTTCGTGGAAGGCATCGAATCCCGTAAGATTCCCGTACGCTCCGTAATATTCGAGGCCCGCTGCGATCTTCTTAGTCACGTCATAGCTGAACTTGAAGTTCGGCGAGAACTCGACTCCCTGGCTCACGCTGGGGCCATGCCATGAACGCTCGAGCGTCGGATTGAAGGACAGATACCAGGGGCCAAGCTGTTTATCGACGATCGGCCGAATTTCCCACGTCCACGTATCCGGCGAGAAGCGTGCGCGTTGATAGCCGATCTCGTTCGACAGGCTCACTCCAACAGGCCAGTGCCAACTCTCAGGCACACGCACGCGAGGACGAATGTGGTCTCCCACCCACTCGTATCCGAAGTCACGATGGGCGCTGGTAAAGATGTAGAACCCGGTTTCAAACCAGTTAGTAAAACCTTGCGTGATCTCCACCGTCTCGTGGACCGCGCCGGTCGTCGGCTCGGTTCCGTCTGCGGCAAAGCGGCTGCCTGGAGCTGCCTTCGTGCCGGTAAGCGTGTAATTGCTGTGGAGTTCGACCATAGTGTTGCCGGGCGGGACCATGTCGGAGCCATACACCTGGATCTCGTAGTTGCCTTGTGCGTGGGCGAGAGTTGGGAGCCAGCAATAGGCAATAAGCAATAGGCAATTGGCAATTAGCGTGTGTCGCAGCGGGCGTAGCAGCAGTGAACTGAAGTTCCGAAGGGTTGTTTTCCCAGACCAGGAGCGCATATCAGAGCACATCCAGCATACGCAGGCTGATTGCAATTTGCCTATTACTGTTTGGCGAATAGACGGAGCGGTTGTGGCTGGTTCGTTATTCTCGCGCGAGGCCGAGCGTCGCGACTGCAGGCTCCGGCATATCTTCGAAGCGAAGCTCGGGGATCTCAGAGGACGATTCGCGCTTTTGTGCTCGGAACAGAATCATGGCTAGGACACCGATGGCCAGCGCGGCGCGAACGGGATTTGCTGCTCCAATCGCCTCGAACGCTGTGAGGATCGTCGTCAACCCGAACACCGTAAGCCAATAAATGATGCCGGTGTGGAGAATATTGCGCTTCCCCGGCAGGTACGAGCACGTGAGTGGAATCGTGTCGGTATTGCTGAGCTCGCGCTCGATGATGATCAGCGCGATGAGCGCAGCGAAACAAACGCCGTACACTGCCTTCCATCGAATCAAGACGAGGAGAAGGAAAGGAAGCGTCGTGATCACGGCCGGCAACAGCGCGAATCCAAAATAGATGAGCCGCAATGCACGCTCGCGTTCCACGTTCGCATCTTGCGCCGTGAGGCGGAAGAGCCAATTCGCGCGCAGGTCTACGGGAATGCGGAAGGCATAGCGCAATCCTGTAAACAGGAAAAAGAACAGCAATAAGGGGAGAGCGAAGGCTGCGTCCAGTGCGGCGCCATGTTGAATCGGGCCGCGATTGATCGCGCCGGTCAGAATGAGTCCGATCCCGCTCTCGATCAACAGGGCGCAGCCGACTCCGGCGTACACCAGACGGATCATCCGATGTTGCTTAAGCCGCTCCAGTGAGCGCAGCGCGAACAACAGAATCGCGGATTCCCGCGGATCGCGCGCGATGAACTCGGCAATTCGCTCCGCCAAATGAAGTCTTGATCCGCGCAGCTTCACTTCCGATTCGAAGATTCGCTTCGCGTAGCGGCGATGAAATAAAAGACTGACCAGAATTGTCGCAGCAATGGCGGCAATCATCGCCTCGATTCCTCGAAGCGCCAGAACAGAATCGCCGTGACGGGCTTTGCCGATCAGCTTTTCGTATAGCGCCAAATACCACAGTGGTGGCGCATACCCGCTCCAAGTCGGCCGCCAATCTACCCAGTGCACAGCATTGGGCAGATCGACCGCCCAGGGAATCGCGCACAGCACCGCGACCAGCAGAAGCGATTGCACTGATGCCGAGGCGCGCGCGTACCAGCGCAGCGGCAGAACATTCATCAGCACGGTTTGCAGCAGCGCTAACAAGAAAAGAACGAAGACCCCTGCACAGAACGCCGCCGCGAATTCAGCAAAGGCCTCCAGCCATGAAGGAGCGAGATCGTGAGCTCCGGAGATCACCGAGGCGAAAGAAACCGCGCAGGGAATATTGAGCAGAGCAATCACAAGTACGACCAACGCGCACAACGTCGTCAACTTGGCAAAATAGATGTGCGACAGCTTGAGCGGGAGCGCACGCAAAATCAGGTAGTCCTGTCGGCTCGGAAACAGCGAATCCCACTGAAATGTCACCAAAGCCGCAATTCCCAAAATGGTCATCACAATGAAGAAAAGCTGATCGGCATAGATCGCCCTGCGATAGAGATCGGCGTTCGGTCCGAGGGACAGAAATTCGTATTTCTTGTAGTACAGCTTGGGAACGATGAATCCGAGTGAAGCAATCGCTGCCAGACAAGTGATCACGACGCGGCGGAGGTCGTCAGGTGAGGTGATCAGTTCACTTTCGAAGAGCTGACGCGCGTAGTGGCGGTGCAATTCGAATAGCGGTCCGTGGGTAGCTTCAAGCCATTCTCTGGCTCGGCGTCGAAGCGGCATAGTTACGCTCGCATTATGGCAATCATTTGCGACGCAACGGCGCTCACGTCCTCTTGCATGACCAGCTGCGAAAAAACATCTTCAAGGGACGTGGAAGCGCGGAGATCTCGCAGCCGTGCAACGGAATCGTAGGCCAGCACGCGTCCGCGATGGAGAATCACAACCTCGGAGCAGACTTTCTCTACAACTTCGAGCACGTGCGAGCTGTAGAGAATCATCTTGCCTTCGTTGGCCAGCGCCTGTAGCAGCGAGCGGAAGACTAGCGCGGCCGTCACATCCAATCCGGAAAAAGGCTCGTCGAGAATCAGTACTTGAGGATCGTGCAGCAGCGCTGCTGACAGCAGTACCTTCTGCCGCATACCTTTCGAGTACGACGACATCTGCGTGTCGCGAAATTCTGCGAGGCCGAACAATTCGAGCATTGCTTCGATCTTTCGTCCGAGCAGCGCCTTTTCCATTCCTCTGAGCCGTCCGGCGAGTTGCAGATACTCGCGTCCTGTGAGGTGGGCGTAGAGATATGGTTCTTCCGGTACATATCCAAAGTGGCGACTAAACCAGAGCCGGTTCTTCAGAACGTTTTCACCGCGAAAGAAAATCTCCCCGTCAGAAGGTTCAATCAGGCCAGTGAGCATCTTTACTGTCGTGCTCTTGCCCGAGCCATTCGGCCCGAGATATCCCAAAATCTGACCAGGACGAATGCTGAAGCTCACGTCCTGCACTGCAGGGATCGCCGAGTAGCGCTTGGTCAGCTTTCGAACCTCGAGCATAGGGCCATAGACACCGGCGTTGCGCGTGCAGTTCCACAGAATCGCCGGCGGTAGCCGATGGGGCAGCCGCGACTTTCGCGGCTGCGCAGGTGAGGATTCAGAGTGCTTCAGTTATGTGCGCGATCGTAAACCGGAGATGGGCTTGGACGCCCATCTCCGCCCACCGGCTACCGCCGCCGGTTCTGCTGTTTCTTTTGGACGTTTGCCCTTAGAATCTACGGGCCAGCGGGCTCGCCCGTTGGTCGGAGGAGAGCTTTGGCCACCAGCACTGAACCCAAAATTCCAGCTACACAGTTTGAGCCATACGTGCCGCCGGCGACCAAGCTGAAAGAGTTCACTCCGCGCGCGCTGATTCTGGGCTCGTTCTTCGGAATTCTGTTCGGAGCTGTCACGGTTTACGTCGGCTTGCGCGCTGGATTGACAGTTTCTGCGTCGATCCCGATTGCGGTTCTCTCAATCAGCATCCTCCGCGCCTTCGGCAAGTCCACGATTCTCGAAAACAACATCGTTCAGACGACTGGTAACGCGGGACAGTCCGTCGCCTCCGGCGTGATCTTCACCTTGCCCGCTCTGATCTTTCTCGGCTTCAAGCTCGAAGTCGCGCGCATTTTCTTACTCAGCCTGGTTGGTGGCTTGCTGGGCGTGTTCTTCATGATTCCGCTCCGGCGGCAACTGATCGTGAAAGAGCACGGCGTACTTACGTATCCCGAGGGGACAGCCTGCGCCGATGTGCTCGTTGCCGGAGATCGTGGCGGCAGTTTCGCGAGCCGCGTCTTCTGGGGTCTCGGACTTGGAGCGCTCTATACCCTGTTCCAAAATGAAAATCTTTTTGCCGCCTGGCCGGGTACGCCGACGTGGGACCTGAAGTCGTACCCCGGAGCGTCCATACGAGCTTCCACTACTTCTGAATATCTTGGCGTCGGCTACATTATCGGTCCACGCGTTGCGGGCGTGATCTTCGCCGGCGGAGTTTTCTCCTGGCTCGTGCTAATGCCGGCCATTCATTTCTTCGGTGCAGGATTGCCCAGCGCGATTTATCCAGGTACCGTCCCCATCGCCCAGATGTCGCCTTCGGATCTCTGGAGTGCCTATATCAAACCTATGGGAGCTGGCGCTGTTGCAGCCGCAGGCTTGATTACTTTACTGAAGACGATTCCAACGATCGTTTCGGCATTGAGTGCAAGCCTGAAGCAGTTAGGCGGAGGAAAAGGTGAGGAGTCTGGATTGCGCACCGAAAGGGATTTGCCTATCTGGGTCACAGTTGGGGGATCGGTACTGCTGATCATCGCCATGTGGGCATTCCTGACTTTCAAGCCAATTCCCGGTGCGCAGACTTCTATTCTGGCCAATGTGGCGGCTGCAATTTTCGTCGTTGTCTTCGGATTTCTATTTGTCACCGTGTCCTCGCGCATCACAGGCCTTATCGGCAGCTCTGCGAATCCCGTTTCGGGAATGACGATCGCGACCCTCATGGCTACATCAGCCATCTTTCTGGTGCTGGGCTGGACGGCTCCAGCGTTTGGCGCACTGGTACTAGCTGTCGGCGGTGTAGTTTGCATCGCATCTTCGAATGCAGGCGACACTTCGCAGGACTTGAAGACTGGCTATCTTGTCGGCTCGACTCCCAGAGCGCAACAGGCGGCACTGCTGATTGGTGTAACGGTTTCTACGTTCATGGTCGGCTACACGGTCACGTGGATGAACAAAGGTCTGGAACAATTTCGTCCACTCACGAAGCAGCTCGATATCAATCATCTGCCTGCTGGCGTGACGCTCGAAGAAAACAACGGAAAAAAGACGTTTGATCGCGATCACTTCAGCTACAAGGATCCCCAGGGCCAGGAAATAACAAAATCCGGCTCCGATTACTACCTGCTGAACGCGATCAACTCGCCCGAAGTTGCGAATGGCAAGTACCTTTATGATCCCAAAACAGGACAGATTGAGGTCCAATGGATTCAAGGAATCGGCAGCGAACAGGCCGCTGCTCCGCAGGCGCAGTTGATGTCGACTGTGATCAATGGAATCCTCACGCGTAAGCTTCCCTGGGGACTCGTGATGTTAGGCGTGTTTCTGGTGGTAGTGGTTGAACTGCTGGGAATCCGTTCTCTGGCTTTCGCTGTCGGAGCTTATCTGTCAATCGGAACGACGCTCGCGATCTTTGCTGGAGGAATCATTCGCTGGCTGGTGGAGTCGTCAGCTAAGCGCGCCGGAGAAACTCCCGCAGAAAGCGAAGTCAGCCCTGGCTCTTTATTTGCCAGCGGCCTCATTGCCGCGGGCGGCATCATGGGCCTCATCGGGATCATCATCAAGTTGCTGGAGAAGCTGAAAAAGCTGCCAGAAAATTCTCTTGGTTGGGGAGCGAAATTTCCGGCAACGGCGAACAGCAACATTCTCGCCGTGATTACATTTGCCTTGTTAGCCGCCTCGCTCTACTACTTCGCCCGCAAACCGCTTGAGAGTGCGGAACAGATCGAGCACAAGACGGACTAGTCCGCGGTCCACGACTAGGCTGCGAGTCAAGCGGTGAGGCGTGGCGCCCTCATATCTTATTTGGGATTAGTGGTGTCGGTCTTCCCTTCTACCTTATTCGCGCCTTTCTTGGTGGCGTGAGCGGTTTTGTGGACGCCCTTTTTGGTTCCACGCTTTACTTTGTGAGCGGTTTTCTTGGTTGCGTTGGCTGTATCGTGACCGGCATTCTTCATGTCCTGTCCTGCGGTTTGTGCAACCAGCGGTACACACATCGCCAGGCTGGCAACTAATGCCATGTTTCGGAAAATTTTCATGAGCTCTCCTCTGTCTTACTTTTGTTGCGCTTAGGTAAGGGGAAGGATGGCCGACGATATGCTGATCAGCGCGCGCGTGACGTCTTATTCGGGGCGATTCCGTTGGGCGATCTTGATGAACAAAATCGGGAGCGTAAGCAGCAGAGTTGCGGCATTGGCCAGGATGATCGGCATGGACGGAAGCAGCAGGCCGTAGGTCAGCCACAGAATCAGTCCACAGATGAAGCATGTGAGCCACAATCCCGACATATCTTTCGTGCGCCGAGTGCGCACGGTTTTCACAAGTTGCGGAACGAATGAGAGCGTGGTGAAAGTTCCCGCCGCGAGTCCGATTACGGTGAAATAGGCAGGATTGTGCACGCTCACGAAATCAGAGTAGCAGAGGGGAAAGGCATCGGATCATCGCTTGAACCAGCGGACAAATGCAAATGCAAATGCAAAACACGACGCGGATTTCGCGGATGGGACGCGGATCACGCGAAAGCTCGGGATGATTCGGGTTCGTTTCCCGGTTCTTGATTGAAACTGAACAACTCCTATGAAGTGAACACTCGAAAGACTTGCAGGCGGATTTGCACGGCAGAGACAGGCTGGCCCTGATCTGACTTCTGTCTCGAATTCGGAGTTGATCCGCGTCCCATCCGCGAAATCCGCGTCAGGTTTCGTCTTTCACTTCACCCGATGGCCGATCACCCGATCCCCTCAGTGTTCGTGATGATGAGCTTCTTCGATCGAGACCGGCATTACACAGCCGTGGGCGATGTCGCACTTTTCGTGCTCGAACTGGATGGTCGTGTGGTGGATGTGGAAGCCTTCGGCCAGACGCTCTTTTACTTCATGCAGAATGATCTCGCTTTCCGATGGGGGAATGTCGGCAATCGCAATGTGGCAAGAGAGCGCGTGCATCTCCGAGCCAATGCTCCAGACATGGAGATCGTGCACGTCGCGCACTCCATCGACTTCTTTCATCGCCTGAGCCAGACGCTCCATGCTCACTCCCTTCGGAGTGCCTTCAAGCAGGATGTTCAACGTCTCGCGGATGATTCCGAACGATGACCACAGGATCAGCGCCGCAATCGCAAAGGAGAGCGCTGGATCGATCCAGTTTCGTCCAGTCCACAGAATGGCCCAGCCACCAATGATCACCGAAGCCGTCGAGAGCGTGTCGCCGAGCATGTGGATGAACGCGCTGCGAACGTTTACGTCGTGACTGCTGCCGCGCAGCATGATGGCAATGGCTCCATTCATGACGACGCCGGCGGCGGCAACGATCATCATCACCGGCGCCTGGACCGCAACGGGATTCATCAACCGATGGGCCGCCTCGATGAAGATGTAGATCGCGACGATCACCAGCGTGACCGCGTTCACGAATGCAGCCAGAACCCCGGCACGGTGATATCCGTAAGTCTTGGTCGAACTCGGAGGACGCGTCGCGAGGTAAACGGCAACCCAGGAGAGGAGCAGAGCGAGAAAATCAGAAACGTTGTGCCCGGCCTCGGAGAGCAGCGCCAGACTATGTGCCTTCAGACCGGCAACGACGGTTACAACGATGTAAGCCAGCGTCAGCAGCAGCGCAATGCGCAGGAGCTTGGAGGTGCTCGCCGTCCCGTGTACATGCGCGTGCATGGGTACAGTCTAAAGGGAACAGGGGACAGGGAACAGGTTACAGGAGGGTGGCGACGCTTCGGCACCGGGCATGAGAACTGCTCTTCAGCATTTCCGGTTACTACACGCAAATTCGAAGTTGGCCCGCCCCCTGTAACCTGTCCCCTGTAACCTGTTCCCTCTCCCCTTTCCCCCGTTCCTTCCCGGTTAATGTCAACGCAAGTACCTGCCGAAGTTTGTAATTGTCGCGACAGCGGAGTTGAAGCAAGGTTATGTCGAGGGGTACTGCTCACAGGGGATAGGGGCCAGGAAGTGTCCCTGTCACCTGTGTTCCGTATCCCGGCAAGCTCTCCTTAGCGGGAGAAACCAGGGGCAAGTCAGGCCCGATGTCTCGGGGGAGAATGGGCTGGCCTGCCCTGTTTTGCTTTAAGCCGGCCGTTGCCGGATTGACACCTTCGCCCGCACTCCTTGTCATTCCGAACGCCTGCTGTTGGCGTGAGGAATCCCTACAGTGTGCCTAAATGTGAGTTGGAAATTCCTAGCAGTCCGTAGGGATTCCTCACTCCTGCTCGCGCGAACAGCACGCGCGAGCCTACGTTCGGAATGACAATCCAGGGGAAAGCCTCTTTTGCTAAATTTGAACTAGGAATGCGCGGACTTTGGCAGAGGGCTATGTATGCGTGGGAGACACATCTCACCACGCGCGATACCAATCGCATTGTGCGTCCGTTGGAGTGGGGGGTGGAGTGGACCCGCTCGTGGCCGCAGGTAAACGGCAACTTTCCGCAGAACCTTTCGGAGTTCGACAATGCCGCTGCGGAACGCTACTTCTCTGAGCTGAATCGGAAGATTGTCGCGGATAGTGATCGATTTTTCAGTTATCCGACTCCGACCGATTTTCGCCTGGAAGAGCGTCTGCCGAAGCTTTTTCCCACCAACATGCGCCAGCAAAAGCAGCTCGAAAAGCTGGAAAAGATGGCGCGAACCGGCAAGCTGAAGCCGGCGAAGTTCTTGCGCTTCACTTCCCCGGTGCGAACTCCGTATGCGGAGAATGACATCGTAAACGCGCGCTGGTTTCCTGCATTCGATCGCGA